>JAHZJA010000323.1 GCA_022601155.1 Deltaproteobacteria bacterium
CGCCGCCCGCGGAGGCTTCACGGCGCGCGACAGCGAAAACGGCGGCAAGATCATCGCGCTGGCGGGCGGTCCGTTTCGCAACGGCGACTGGATCAAGGCGTCGTTCAACGATCGGGTCACGGCCCCCGGTCAACGCGAGCAGCTCCGCAGCGCCGGCTACGATCTCGATGTCGTCCGCGATCTGTTGGTCGTCGACGGAGAGTCCGATCCTTCGCCCACGCTGTTCGCCTTCAGCGCAGAGGGCAACAAACCGGGCATCGTGGGCGTGTGCTCCACCGTGACCATCATCGATTTCAGCCCCAGCGCCACTGCGCCCCGACCGATCGCGGTGCGCAAGCCCGTCATCTACCTGTATCCCCAGGTCACCACGCGTGTGAACGTGAAGCTCGAGCTCGACGGTGATCTCATCGCCGACTACCCCGCGCTCCCCGACGACGGCTGGACGGTCACCGCGAGCCCCAGTGGTGATCTGGTCGACGAAGCCACGGCCCGGCACCATCGCTATCTGTTTTGGGAGGGCACCAGCGCCGGGTTCGAGCTCGACCCGGCCCGGGCCCACCTGGTCGCGGGTGCCGACGCGGCCACCTTCATGGAGCGGGTGTGCAAGCGCTTTGCGCTCAACGACGACGAGTGCGGCGACTTCGTGACGTATTGGCTCCCCGCGCTGGCCAGCAACCCCTACAGCGTGGTGCAGATGGTCGACACCGAGACGTACGCCCGATACGCCACGCTCGACGTCACCCCCGAGCCCGACACCGTGATCCGACCGTTCATGATCTTCCGCCGCAGTGACAACCCCGTGGAGGTGGGTGACCCCGAGTTGCCGCAGCATGCTCGTCACGGGTTCACCGTCGTGGAGTGGGGCGGGGCCAACCTCGACGAGGTCGCTCCGCCCGTCGGTGCACGACGCTGAGCGACGCAGGCCACCGCGGCGTCCTCCGCGGAGGCCACCAACCGCGATGGCTGCTCCGCCGGCCGGCGCCTCGAGCCCGAGTTCTCTCAGCGTAGGTCGAGCACCGCACCGCCCAACACTTGGGTGATACCCGTGCCGACATCGGAGCCCGAGTACGGCCCGACCCAGCTCGCGGTCCAGTCATCCCCCGTGATCGGGCGATACCATCCGATGTACTGCGCGTTGCTCAGCGCCTTGTCGAAGCCGATCGATTGGTAGTGGATCTCGGTGGGCGCGTTGATGTCGGTGATGTCCAGCCCTGCGTACGCCCAGTTGCTCATCACCACCTTGGCGTCGGCGGCAACGAGTGGACGCAGCGCCGACAGACCTCCCGCCGCGGTGGACGCCAGCCAGCTGCTCTCCGTCCCGATATCGTCCCACGCGGCGGAGGCATCCCATGCGTGGGTATAGGCATCGATGGTGATCGCCCGTGCGTACCAACGATCGTCACACCCGTATCCCTGCAGGACGACGCTGCGGGTCCGGTCCACCTTCGTATTGAAGTGCTGCAGCGTGCCCGCGCTGCACCCGGCCATCGCCGTGACCGCCCCCTGGTCGGTCCACGCATATCCCGGTGGCGCCACCGTGTCGGGGCCCCACACCGAGGCGGGACTCTGGCGCAGCCAGATACGGCCTCCCCGAAACAGATACTCGATGACCGTCTCGACACCGCCGGGGTACGCCACGAAGCGGCTGACCGCCTGCATGGCGCCCGCCCCAGGGATGTGCTCCGCGGGGTAGTCCGCGAAGTTGCCGTTGAGCCCGTTGCGGTAGCGAATGCCGTTGGGGGTGACAATGAACTGCGACCGGTGACGCTCGGGGAGGATCGTCTCGAGCCACCCTCGGTACCGAATCGGTCGTGCGAGCAGCGAGTTGACGTCTGGTTGCCGCGCGGAGTTGATCCCCACCAGCCGGCCCGCGGCGTCGAGGGCTGCACCGCCCGAGTCGCCGCCATTGATCGCGACCCCCGTACAAAAGTCGCAGCCAGCCAGGCGCTCGGTGTCGCGGAACAGGAGACGGCCGGGGAGGCGATTGTTCTCGTCGGCGCCGTACCCCATGATGCGCACCGTGGCCCCTACCCCCGGCTCACTCGGGGCGAGCGTGGCGATGTGATCGGCGGGCAACACCGTGGTGATGTGAGCCACAGCGAGATCGACCGAGGTGTTGAACCCCTCGGCGGGATGAAGACGATGCACTTGATCGAACTTCACCTCGATCCCGTCGTTGGACCCGAGATCGGTGCGCCCCACCACCCCCTCGAAGTCCGACAGCGGCTGCTCGAGGGTCCAGTTGTCGTCGAGGTCGTAAAAACAGTGCGCGGCGGTCAGGATCCACTGCGGGTCAATCGCCACCGCCGAGCACTTGAAGTCCGCGTCGAGGTACAGGGCGGTCATGAAGGCATAGTCGCCGTCGGCCACCGGATCGCCGTCGATGACCCGGTCATCCCCGCCTTCGGTATCGGGGATCTCGGGATCGCACGCGGTCATCCCGGGCAAGGCGAGAGATAGCGCCACACAGGCCAGTGCAAGGGCTCGTGGATGGAGTTGAATGGTCATGAAGATGTCGGCGCCCGGTCGGGGCGCTACGCCCTTCAGTGCGCATTCGGGTCCAACCAGTCACGATCACCACCGGCCTCGGTCTCCCCTCGAACGCGTGGTGAGCACGGTGACGAGGGATACAAGGAGGCTCCAAGCTTTCTCCTTCGCGCGGGCGATCGACCGGCGTGGCTCCATGCTCATGCCCTGAGTCCAGGCGCCCCGTACCCGCTCCCAGCTCGGCCGATGCGCTGTCGACGAGGTCCGCGTGGGGGGTTCCCACCACCCCGAGTCCAGCACCACTACCCGAGAACCGGGCCCGACCAACGGCCCTGCGGCGGCGGCGACCGACATTTTCCGAAAAAGATCGTCGCCCGGTGCATCCAAACCGCGACTTTGGGCAATGACAAGACAGGAGCACGCCAATGCAGGGGTCGATGGAGAACCACGACGAAATGAGCGCACCACTGGCGCACGCGAGCAGCGTGGTCTTGCCGCAGGGAGACAGTGCCGCCATCGCGCTGACGGAGGGCTTCGTGACCGCGACGGCCGAGCCGCGCGGGGTGCGGGTCCAGTTCGCCGATGACGCGCCCAGTGTGTTGTTGTTCGTGGATGAGGCGGTCGAGCTCCACCACGGCGACATGATCTCGGCCGGCGCCCAGTGGCTGCTGTTCGAATCTGGCGAGCACGGGGGACCCAGTCGACTGCACCAGCTCGACGAGCAGGGGGTCGCCACCATGACCTTCACGCTGCGGGGCTCGTCGCTGACGATGGGGCGCACCGCAGGCGACGTCCTGATCCCCCGCGACGAGCTGCTGTCGTCGTTGCACTTCCAGCTGTTGATGCGAGAAGGCACGACCTACCTCCAAGACCTCGCCAGCGAAGACGGCACCTACCTCCTGGTGCGCTCGGGTGAGCTGGTGCCATTGGACTGCCAGCTCCTCATCGGAGAGCGACCGCTTCGGATCCGAACGTCACCACCCATGCCGCAGCTCGGCGACGCCGCCGACTACGAGACCTCGGTGACGTCGCTCGCAGCCTGACCTACACCGGCGCGGCGACGACCCACACCGCGGATTCGGTCGTATCACCGATGTCCAGAGGCTTTCGCGCCGCAATTGACGGCTCGTGTCGGTTCGCGCGTCCAAAACCCATGATGACCGCCGACCGTCTCGTCATCTTCCTGGGTCTCGCGCTCGCGGGATGTGCCGCCCCCGCCTCGGCCCCGCTGCATCGGCCCGCCGCACCACAACGCACGGCATCGGTGCCGTCACCCCCCACCGCCCAGTGCGACGACGAACCCACGTCGCACACGACCCGGCGCTCCACCACGCGGGTGCGTCGCTCCAAGAGTGCTCGGCCGCGCCAGACCCAGAGCCGAAGGCCCGTGCGACGCACCCCGAAGCGGCGCGCCACCGCGTCCGCCGTCTCGTGCGAAGGGCTCCCGGCATGGCCGGCCGACCGTATCGCCAACGAGCAGTCGGTGGTCGAGTTGGTCAACCACCACCGCGCCCGCGGAGCCACCTGTGGCGGCAAATGGTTCGGTCCGGTGGCAGCGGTGCGGGCCAACGCTCAGCTGCAGTGCGCGGCGCGAGCCCACAGCCGCAGCATGGCGGTCTCGGGATTCTTCGACCACGACGATCCGCAAGGCCGCTCGCCCTCCGACCGGATCGCCTCGGCCGGTTACCGGGCCCGGGCCACGGGTGAGAACATCTCGGCCGGGCGAGCGAGCGCGGCCGCGGTCGTGTCTGCGTGGATGGACAGCCCTGGCCACTGCGCCAACATCATGAGCCCCAGCTTCACCGAGATCGGCGTGGGGCATCAGACCTCGGCCGACGCCTACGGCCACTACTGGACGCAGAATTTCGGGCGCCGCTGAGTCATCAGGCGGTGACACCATCCTCACATCCGGCTCGGCTGCGCGAGGACGCCGCGCTGCCCTCCGCGCGGCCACGAGCCCGCCTTCTTGGCGGGCTGCACGGCCTCTCAGAAGACGATCCCTGACGAACCCGTGGTCGAGGGCGCCCCGCGCGACCGGTATCGGCAACGGGCCACCATTCCGACGTAATCTGCGCCGGATGCCCGCCGCCTCCGATCCCCCCGTGGCCTCCCACGGCTCGGCGCCCGCCGACACGACCCGGATGCTCGACGTCGTACGCAGCGTCGTCATGGATGTCAGCGATGGACGGGGGCTGGGCCGGCTCACCCTCGATGCGTCGTTCGAACGCGACCTGGGTCTGGGCAGCCTCGAGCGCGTGGAGCTGTCGGTGCGCGCCGCCAAAGCCTTCGGGGTGGAGCTGTCGGACGAGGCCGTGGGCACGCTGGACACCCCGCGCCAATTGCTGGCGCACATCAACACGCGTCGAACCGGGCCGGCTCCCGCCGCGCCGTCCGAAGAAGTCTCGGCCAAGGCCGCGCTGCCCGACACGCTGCCCGTGGCAGCCCCCACCGAGGCCGCCACGCTGGTCGATGTGCTCGAGTACCACGTGCGCCACCAGCCGCACCGCGTGCACATCTTGCTTCGCAACGACGACGAGACGGTGCTGCCCATCACGTACCGGGACCTGCATCGCAATGCCATCCGTATCGCCCGAGCCCTGCGCGAGCGCGGCGTGCAGCGTGGACGCTGCGTGGCGATCATGCTGCCCACGGGGCTCGGCTACTTCGCGTCGTTCTTCGGGGTCCTGCTCGCGGGGGCCATTCCCGTCCCCCTGTACCCACCGTTCCGACTCGATCGCATCGCCGAGTACATCGCACGGGAAGCTCGGATCCTCGACAACGCGCAGGCTCAGGTCCTGCTCACCTTCGATCGCGCCGCCCGGGTCGCCGACATCACGCGGGACCGCGTCGACAGCATCGAGCATGTGCTCTCCGTCGAAGACATCCTCGATGGAGACGACAGCGGCGACGCCCGACCGTTTTCGCGGGTGGAGATCACAGGCGAGGACACGGCGCTGCTCCAGTACACCTCGGGGAGCACGGGGGATCCCAAGGGCGTCGAGCTCACCCAAGCCAACGTGATGAGCAACATCCGCGCCGCCGCGGCCGGCTGTGAGCTCGCCCCCGACGACGTGATGGTCAGCTGGTTGCCGCTGTACCACGACATGGGGCTCATCGGTGGCTGGCTGATGAACTTCTACTTCGGCAATCCCACCGTGCTGATGTCTCCGCTGGCCTTCCTCACCCAGCCCGTGCGCTGGCTGGCCGCGATGACCGAGTACGGCGGAACCATCTCGGTGGCACCCAACTTCGCCTTCGACCTGTGCGTCAAGCGAATCGAGGCCGAGGACATCGCCCGCCTCGACCTGCATCGGCTCCGGGCCCTGCTCAACGGCTCCGAGCCGATTCTCCCCCAGACCCTCGATCGATTCGTGGAGCGCTTCAGCCCCGCTGGCCTGCGCCGCGAAGCGATCTTCTGCGCATACGGACTGGCGGAGAACATGGTGGCGGTCGCC
The DNA here is from genome assembly GCA_022601155.1 of Deltaproteobacteria bacterium. Taxonomy (GTDB): domain Bacteria; phylum Myxococcota_A; class Polyangia; order Nannocystales; family Nannocystaceae; genus Paraliomyxa. Next base: position 5,943 of record JAHZJA010000323.1, read on the forward strand.
TTCCCCCCCGTACTGCGAGCCCCCCGCGTCGATCGCATCGGCCGGGGTCCGTTCGAGAACGAGGGTCGTGCGCTGCCGGTTGGCCCCGACGACGACGCGCTCGAGTTCGTCAGCGTCGGGTTCGCCGTTCCCAACCATGAAGTCCAGGTGGTGGATGCCGAAGGCACGCCCGTGGAGGAGCGGACCCAGGGTAGGATCTGGTTCCGCGGGCCATCCACCTTCAAGGGCTACTACCGACGCCCCGAAGCCACCGCCGCCGTCCAGCACGAGGGGGGCTGGGTCGACTCCGGCGACCTGGGCTACACCGCCGATGGCGAGCTGTTCATCGCCGGACGGGCCAAGGACCTCATCATCAAGGGCGGGCGCAACTACTACCCGCACGAGATCGAAGCGGCCGCGGGCACCGTCGACGGAATCCGTCAGGGCTGCGTCGCCGCGTTCGCCGTGCCAGACCCGGCCCAGGGCACCGAGCAGATCGTGACCGTCGCCGAGACCCGCGAGCAGGATGCCATGGCCCGCGAGGCACTCGAGGGCAAGATCATCGAGGCTGTGACCGCACTGGTCGGCGTTCCGCCTGACCGCGTGCTGTTGGTCCCCCCGGGAGCGGTACCCAAGACCTCCAGCGGCAAGATCCGTCGCAACGACAGCCGCCGCCTGTTCCTCGACGGCACCATCGATCAGAGCCGTGGTTCGGTCACCCGGCAAGCGGCCGGCCTCATCGTCGGCAGCATCCCCGCCCGGGTGGGCCAAGGGCTGCGCAGAGTCGGGCGGGTCATCTACGGCTGCTACGCCATCACCACCCTCGCCATATTCTGTCTATGCGCGCCTGTGCTCGGCCGTATCTGGCCGGCAGGCAAGGCCTCACGCCGCTTGGCCAAGTTCGAGGCCAGCCTCGCCCTGCGCCTCGCCGCCCTGCGCCCACGCGTCATCGGCCTGTCCAACCTGCCCGAGGGTGCGGCCATCCTGGCCGCCAACCACGCTTCGTACCTCGACTTCCTGGTCTGCACCGCGGCGCTGCCCAACGACCTGCGGTTCGTCATCAAGGGAGAGCTCCGCGACAACGCATTCCTCGGCCCGTTCCTCACCCGCACCGGGCATGTCTTCATCAACCGTCACGTCGCCGCCAAGTCGCTCGCCGACCTGGAGGAGGTCGTCACCCTCGTGGACGAAGACCAGCGGGTGATGTTGTTCCCCGAGGGGACGTTCGTCTCCGAGATCGGGATGCGGCCGTTCAAGCTCGGGACGTTTCGGCTCGCGTGCCAGACCGGCGTCCCCGTCGTCCCCGTGGTGCTACGAGGCACGCGCAAGGCACTGCGGCCCGACACATGGCTGCCGCGGCACCAGCCGCTCGAGGTGGAGATCTTGCCTCCAGTCGCGCCGGTCGGCACGGAACTCGAGGACATCGTACGGCTGCGCGATGCGGTGGCGGATGCGATCGCGTCCAAGCTCGACGAGCCGCGGCTGTACGCCGCAGACATCAGCTTGCCGGCACTGCCGAGCGCCGACTGACCCACGACCGACGGGTCCGGTGGCTCTGTGCCAGGCCGGGCGCGGATCGCCTCCGCTGTCGACGAAGTGCTGGAGCCTGCGGCCCCGTGAGGCCGCCAAGACTCCGCTCCCAACCGGCGGCAATCAGCCGTCGGCCTTCTTCGCGGGTGCACGCGGTGGCTCGGCCTCGACCTGGCTGGGAGGACCGCCGGCCTCGGCCGCTTCTTCCCCGTCGGACATCAGCATCCCAAACAGCACCAGCCCGCAGTTCTTGGCAATCGGGCCCGTGCAGCCCTCGTGCTTCATCTTGGGGCCGTTGCCGCTGTCCGGCTCGACCGTGATCGAGCCGTCCTCACCAAACGTCACCTTCGTGGTCTTGCCGCCCATCGTGACGGTGGCGCCGCCATCGGAAAGCTCGAGCCCCGTCGGCTTGCCACCAGCCGTGACCTTGCCGTCGGGCCCCACCACCAGGGTGACCTTGCCGTCGGGACCGGTCAGCTTGCCGTCTGTGGACAGCCTCGCCATCGGCTTGCCCGACAACGCGATTCCACCATCGGCGAGCAGCTCCAACACCTCGTCGGGCTTGTTCTCCTGCATCAGCTTCGCGGCCCCCAAGGTCAGCACGGGAGCGCCGGCTGGTGCCTTGGCGTCGGCCTGCTTGGCGTCGGCCTGCTTGGCATCGGCCTTCTTTGCGTCGCCGGCCTTGGCGTCGGCCTTCTTCGCATCGGCCTTCTTCGCGTCGGCCTTCTTCGCGTCGGCCTTGCCCTTGCCGTCATCGCACGCGGACAGCGAGAGCATGAGGCAGGCGGTGACAATGGTGAGGGGACGTCGCAAGCCGGACATGAGCCAAACCAATAGGTGCTTCCGCGTCGATTGTCGATATGAAGGTCGATGCGTCGCACGCCCCCGCGGAGCCCTGTCGAGGATCCGTTGGGGGCGTAGCGCCCGGTACCGTGAGATCTGCGGGCGTAACGGGTGATGCCGACAGACGACACCCGTCCCTCCGGCTCAGGCGATTCGGGGCCCGTCGCCGCCCTGCGGGTCTTTCACGAAGCAAGACCGCGATGCGTTGCAGCACTCGGGCGAGGCCACCTCGTCATCGGGCCCCCATGCCTGGCACGTACGCAGACATCCAAACGGAACCTGACTGCGCACGAGCGACTCCCAGATTTGCTGCGGATCGCCGCTGTTGCGAGAGAAGGTCTTCCAGCGCAGATATCGACACAGTTCCATCACGCACCGTCCTTTGGCGTTGCGGCCCCGGCGGAGCCTGCAGCATCAGCCCCCACCGCACTGGGCGTCGCGTAGCTGGCCCGCTCCAGCGCCTCGAGCACCGTCCCCTCCACCAGATCGACCTTGTACCCCGTCATCGGCAGCGGGCTCGCGCCCTCGCGCGCCTTGTTGGCCGCGGCACCAAAGCTCGTCCGGTCCATCGCGTTGCCCACCAACGCAGCTTCGACGGCGGGCAATCGCAGCGGAACCGGGGCCACGCCCCCCACTGCCACCCTCGCGAACTCGATCGTCGATCCTCGCAGGCCCAACCGCACCAGTGCCTCGACCAGCGGCCACTCGGCGCGCGCCCGACTGATGGTGCGAAAATAGGCAGCGCGCTCCAAGGGCACGGGCGCCGGCATCACCACATGGGTCAACAACGCACCGTCGGGTAACTGATGGTCGCGCGAGGGGTCGCTGCCGTCACCGTACAGTGCCTCGATCGAGCGCTCGGGCTGCTCGTGCACCGCCACCTGGGCTTCGTAGGCGAGCAAGGCCATCCCCAGTGTGGAGGGATGCACGCACGCACAGGGGCCCCGGTCGAAGCACGCGTGATAGAGATGATCGCCAGCCCGCGCCAGGCAGGTGTCGCCGCCGCTCTTGAGGCAGCGATGGTCGGGGTTGCGGAAGTACCAGCAGCGATTGGCCTGCAACAGGTTGCCCCCGATGGTCGCCACCGCCCGGATCTGCGGGGTCGCCAGCGAACCTGCTGCCGCCGCCAGCCCGGGATACGCTGCCGCCAGCGCAGGGTCGGAGGCCGCCTGGGCCACGGTGACGCGCGCCCCAACCGTGGCAGCTCCCGCGGCCCAGTCGATGGAGTCCAGCCCGATCACGTCGCGAAGATCGATGAGCGGACCGGGGGCCAGACGTAGCCGTCGACGCTCGGTGAGGTCGGTGCCGCCGGCCCGGATCACGGGCGATGGTCCACCACCAGCCGACGCCGGCACCTCGGATGGCGAGGTCGGAAAACGAATCATGTGTGCATCCCCTTCATCACGCGATCGGGTCGTAGTGGCAGCTCGTGGGGTCGCCAGCCCGTGGCATCGAACACCGCGTTGGCGATGGCAGCGGCGGGCGCCAACGTCACGATCTCGCCGAGACCCACCGAGCGACCGCGCACCTTCTCGTAGCCGGATTCCTCGAAGTGGATGTGGATCTCGCCCACGTCCCCGATGCCCGCGATGCGGTAGTCCTCGAGCCCCGCGCTGAGCAAGTAGCCGTGGGTGGGATCGAGGCGTCGCTCTTCGTAGAGCGCATAGCTGATGCCCTGCAGCACCCCACCCTGAGCCTGGCTGCGGGCCAGCGTCGGCGACACGATGCGCCCCACCCCGTACCCAGCCCAGGTCCGCGGGATCGACAGCCGTCCCAGCCGGGTGTCGATCTCCACCTCCACCACCTGCAGCGATGCCGAGACGGCCCGCTCGGTGGCCAGGCCCATGATCTGTGGAACCGCATAGCCCCCTTCGTCACGCTTGCGTCGGCCGATGACGGTGATCTTGGGGCTGATGGCCAGCACCTCCGACCAGGGGACCTTGCCCCCCTCGTGGGCCACCCCTCCGGGTACCGCCACCGCCCCCTTCAACCTGAAGTGCTTGGCGGCGATGTCGACCAGTTCTTCTTTGAGCTGCTCGGCTGCGTGCTTGGACGGGGGAACCACCGACGACGTGGTGCGGCTGCCCGCCGACCACGCGCCGTGGACGTAGCGCGAGTCCCCAATCCTCAGATCGATATCGTACATGCCGACGCCGAGCGACTCCGCGATGGTCTTGGCGATGATCGTCCGCGTGCCATTGCCGATGTCCTGGCTCGCGGTGGTGACCACGATGCCATCGGGGCTCGCGTCGATCTGGATACGACTCTTGGGCTCGACGAACGCGAACCATGCCGCCCCCGCGATCCCGATACCCCGGCGGTAGCGTCCGCGGTCGGCCTTGTGCGCCGGTCTGCCCGTCCACTCGGGGAGCGTGTCCACCCAGTCGTACAGCGCATTGCGAGCCGGGTTCGGATCCCAGCGCCGACGCACCGCCACGGGATCCTCACCGCGGACGTGCGCGATGTGGTCGACCGCCTGCTCCAGCGCGAAATAGGCCTGTGGCCCCGCAGGCCCGCGGAAGGGCTTGCCGGGCGGAGCGTGGTTGGTGACGTCGTAGTCGACCAGCTCTCGCGGCGCCTCCGGATAGATGATGCGGTGCATGATGCTCACCACCCCACCCACCGCCACGCCAGAGTCGCTGTGGGTGATGCTCCGCATCGCGGTCATCGAGCCCCCTGCATCCGTGGCCAACGACATCTCGATCTCGGCTCCCGGTCGGTTGCCCCCGATCATGATCTCGGAGCGGCGGTCGAGCCCGTAGATCACCGGGGCGTCGCAGACCTGGGCCAGCGCCACCGCCACCACCACTTCGTGGGTGAGCGTTCCCTTGGCGCCGAATCCCCCGCCGACGTACGGCGCCAGCACGCGCACGTCATCACGTCGCAGGCCCCAGCGCTCGGCGACTTCTTCGGCCTTGAGCGCAACGGCCTGGGTGGAGATGTGCACAGTGAGCTTGTCGGTGCCCTCCCACTGCGCCAGCGCGACATGGGGCTCGAGCGCAGTGTGGCACTGCACCTGGGTGCGGAACGTCCCCTCGAACACCGTGCCATCCTTGCGGGCGCGCTCGATGTTGGCCCGCGCCACCCGGCGCTGCTTGGAGAACAGCCCCAGCGGCCCGCGCAGGTTGCCGCTCCACCCCTCGGGCAGCAGCGGCCCCTCCGAAGAGTTGGGCGGATGCTTGCGATCACCTCGCTTGGGATAGACGACCTCGGCCCCCACAGCACGCGCGGCGTCCATTCCAATGACCGCCGGTTTTACGTCGTACTCCACCACGACCGCCTCGATCGCCGCCAGTGCCGTGCGCTCGTCGATGGCCGCCAGCGCCATGATCTCCTGCCCCGCGTAGCGCACGCGTCGTGACTCGGTGAGCAGATCGACCGCTCCCTCGACGCCGGGCATGGCCAACGCCGCCGACCAGTCGAGCTTGGTCACCACCGCGTGGGCATAGGGAGAGTGGAGCGCCTTGCCGATGAGCAGGCCATCGGGTTGCTGGTCGACGGTGTACTTGGCCTTCCCGGTCACCTTCTCGCGCGCGTCGTAGCGCGGAGCCTCCACCTCGCCATCGAACCGTCCTGCGCACGCCCCCTGGATCGCAGCGTAGATCTGGACATAGGCCGCGCAGCGACACAGGTGCCCCGCCATGGCCTCCGCGACCTGCTCCTTGGTGGGCTCGCGAGCGCCGTGCTCGGCCCGCCACGCGTCATGAAACGCGGTGGCCTCCACGATGAATCCCGAGGTGCAGTAGCCACACTGCATGGCGTCCTCGGCCATGAAGGCACGCTGCACCGGGTGCAGGCCGCCTGCGCCCACGCCCTCCACCGTGGTGACCGCCCGGCCGTGCAGCGACGTCGCCGGCAACAGACACGTTGCGACCGGAGTGCCGTCCACTTGCATCGTGCAGGCCCCGCAGGCCCCGTGCCCGCACCCGAGCTTGCAGCCCGTCAGACCAAGCTGGCTCCGCACCACGTCCAGCGCCGAGTCATCGGGGTGAACCTCGAGCCGATGGGTCTGGCCATTGACCTTCGTCGAGACGTCCACCCGCTCCTGGGCGGGCGTCTGTGGAACGGCGGAGGTGCCCCGCTCGGTGGTCAGCTCCTTCGAGCACCCCGCGTCGGCGGTGGTCACTATTGCAGCACTGGCGGTGCCGATGGTCCCGCGCAAGAATCCGCGCCGGGTCGTACTGAGCTTGTCGGTCATGCGCGCTCCCTCGGGGGACGAAGCACCCGCGGACGTACACAGTCGCGGGCTCGGTCCGGCGACGAGTAAACCGGATCGCGAGTCGAGCTTTTCGGGTGACTGGGAGTCATTTATTAGGTGACCCTTAGTCATTTGTCAAGCGGGCCCCGGGCGTCGATTCCTCCTTGGTGCGCGTTTTCGCCATCGCGCGAGCCAACCGTGGCCGATCGACGGCCGCCGGTCCGGGTCGACGCAAGGCCAAAAACTCGGTCCGGCGGGTCCGAACACGCGATGCGGGGCCGCGCTGTCGGCCACCCTCGATCACCTCGATCCGGGGGGTACCCGCTCAGCTCTACGGCCCGCCAGATCCAGCCGGGGGTGATCGCTCACCCACTGCTCGCCAGCTCCAGCCGGGTTGCTCGTCCGCTTCCCCGGCCGTCCGCCAGCTCCAGCCGGGTTGCTCGTCCGCTTCCCCGGCCGTCCGCCAGCTCCAGCCGGGTTGCTGGCCCGCTTCCCCGGCCGACCGCGGTGAGCCGCCGTCTCCGGTTCACGTCAGCACGAGGAGCTCTCGCCCCCCGGCCTCCGTGCGGCGCCGATCAGTGCGCGGCGCTGAACTCCGCCTGTTTCTTCTCGCTGCGCTTGCGCAGGTTGTGGTCGAGGAAGCGCTTCCGAATCCGGAGATTCTCGGGCGTCACCTCGACCAGCTCATCGTCCTCGATGAACGCCAACGATTGCTCGAGGCTCAGCTGCCGCGGCGGGGTGAGAATCAGCTTCTCGTCGGCCCCCGCAGCCCGAATGTTGTTGAGCTTCTTGCCGATGCAGGGGTTGACCACGATGTCGGTGTTGCGGCTGTGCGCCCCGACGATCATGCCGCCGTACACCCGCACCTGCGGTCCCACGAACAACGCCCCACGCTCCTGAAGTCGGTGCAGCGAGTAGGTGACCGTCTCCCCGCGCTCGAGCACGATCAGCACCCCGTGTGCCCGCTGCTTCATCGGTCCGAGGTACGGGCCGTAGCCGTCGTAGATCGACGAGAGCACGCCTGTGCCTCGGGTCTGGGTGAGGAACTCCGAGCGATAACCAATGAGGCTGCGGGTCGGTGCCCGGAACTCCATGCGCGAGCGGCCGGGGCCATCCTCTTCCATGGCGAGCATCTCGCCGTGCTTGCCCAGGCGCTCGATGATCGCGCCCGCATACTCGGATCCGCACTGCGCCACGATGCGCTCGTAGGGCTCGGAAGTCCCGGACTCGCGCTCGCGCATGATGACCCGCGGTCGCGACACGCAAAGCTCGTAGCCCTCGCGGCGCATGGTCTCGATCAACACCGACAGGTGCAGCTCGCCGCGACCACGGACCTCGAATTCCTCGGGCGACTCGGTGTCTTCCACCTGCAGCGCCACGTTGGACTTGATCTCCCGCATCAACCGCTCTCGCAGCTTGCGTGAAGTGACGAATTGGCCCTCCTGCCCCGCGAACGGGCTGTCGTTGGCCCTAAACCGCATCGTCATCGTGGGGGGGTCGACGGTCAGAGCCGGGAACACGCGACGCTCGTCGGGCGCCTCGGAGGTGAGGGTGTCACCCACTTGCAGCGAGTTCATGCCGGCCACCGCGACGATGTCGCCAGCCTGGGCGTTCTCGAGTTCGAACCGGCGCAGACCCTGGAAACCAAGGATCTTGCTCACGCGGAACATCTCGGCGCACTTGGCATCGTTGCTGACGTCGGTCGTCTCGTCGGTCGCCAGCTCGGCCGTCGCCGCAGCGGGGCGCATCAACGCCAGTCGACGTCCCACCGCGATCTCACCGTCGCGAATACGACCGATGGCGAGGTAGCCGAGGTAGGGATCGTGCAG
>JAHZJA010000324.1 GCA_022601155.1 Deltaproteobacteria bacterium
CCTGCGGCACCACGACGCGCTCGCCTGCCTCCGGTTCGGCGTGCGACAACCGAATCGTCAGACCCTCATCGAGCGCGAGCGCGGGTGGGGTGTCGGGTACGGCGGGCGCAACCGGGCCCGGCTCTCGGTTACGACACGAGAGCGCGGCAAAGACGGTGAGCAGCAAGGAGACGATCGTCAGCGTGGGGCGCGACATGGTGGGGGCGTTCCAACGCTAACAGGTCGTCGCCAGCGGCGCCGGCTTCGAGGCTGCGGATCGCGTGGACCCCTCAGCCCAGGTGTTGGGCGAGCTCGTCGGCGCCACCGATGTGTTGGCCGTCGATGAAGACCTGGGGCGTGGTGGCGCGACCACTGACCGCCCGGAGCACGGAAAGTTCTGCGGGGATGCTGCGGAAGTCTCGGCCTCGGTCGCGCAGCAGCTGCTCGGCGCGAGCGCAGTGGGGACAGCCCGCCTTGGTGAACAGCACGATATCGGACGGCCGCGGCGCCTGGGGATCGAGGTGGTCGAGCATCGTGTCGGCATCGGACACCTTGAACGGATCGCCGGGCTCGTCCGGTTCGATGAACATCGTGTCGATCACTCCATCTCGCACCAGCATCGAGTACCGCCACGAGCGCGGCCCAAACCCCAGGGCTTGCTTGTCGACGAGCATGCCCATCTGGCGGGTGAAGTCGCCGTTGCCGTCCGGCAAGAACCGGATGCGATCGGCACCCTGGTCTCGTTGCCACGCCTCCATCACGAAGCCATCGTTGACCGAGATGCACACGATCTCGTCGACGCCACGGGCTTTCATCAACGGTGCCAGCTCGTGGTAGCGGGGCACGTGCGCCGAGCTGCAGGTGGGGGTGAACGCACCGGGCAGGGCGAACACGACGACCGTCTTGTTGGCGAAGACCTCGGCGGTGGAAATGTCCTGCCATTGACCGGCGGCGCGAGCGCGAAACGTGACCTCGGGGATGCGCAGTCCTTGTCGATTCTCGAACATGGAACGAGGTAATCCGAGAATCAGGCCAAACAACACTCCAATGATTATAGTATTTTACGGTTTCGATGAAACGATATATCGTTGTGAAAACACCGAAATAGAGATTAACCGATATTTCGGTGTTCGGTTGGGTCGGAGCTTCGCCGGGCCTGGTGGTGTGCTCGCTGCCCTTCCCGCGACCGGGTTTGGTGACGGCGAGATGCGGCACATGGAGACCGACAGGCCGTGCATCGACCGAGGCACCGATGCTGCTGGTGGCACACCCCGGCACCCAACGGCGATCGACTACCATCCCCGCCGTGGCGGATTTCGACGTCTGTGTGATCGGTGCCGGTCCGGCGGGCTTTGCCGCGGCCATGCGGCTTTGGGACTTCGGCAAGAAGGTGTGTCTGGTCGAGCGCAGCCTGTTGGGCGGCGCGGGTGTGCACAACGGCGCGCTGTCATCCAAGACGTTGTGGGAGCTTTCGTGTGACTACTGCGGCGCTCGCCGTCGGGATCGGGGCTACGTCGCCAACGATCTCCACGTGAGCTTCGACGCCGTGACGGAGGTCGTCGCGCAGGCCACTTCCGCCAAGGTCGGTCACATGCAGCGTCAGCTCGAGGCGCTGTCGCATCCGCGTCCCGATGCCCCGGGCTCGATCACCTTGGTCCACGGCGCGGCACAGTTCACCGATGCACACAGCATCATGGTGGAAGGCACGGCGGCCGGGGACACCCGCAACATCACCGCCGATCACTTCATCGTTGCCACCGGCTCGCACCCTCGCCCGCTGCCGGGGGTCGAGGTGGACGGCACGCGGATCATCACCTCCGATCACATCGGTCGTCTCGAGCGCTTCCCTCGGAGCCTGGTGATCCTCGGCGCGGGTGTCGTGGGCTGCGAGTTCGCCACGATCTTCGCCAACTTCGGCCAGACCAAGGTCTACCTCATCGATCGAGCGGAGCGCATCTTGCCGTTCGAGGATCCCGACATCTCGAGGGTGTGCTCCACCAACCTCGAGGCCAAGGGGGTGACGATTCACCACCGCGCCAAGCTCATCTCGATGCAGGCGGTCGGCGACGAGGTCGAGTACACCATCGAGCACCACACGGGCGGCCGCGAGACGATCCGTGTCGACAATGCGATGATCTCGATCGGCCGCGTGCCCAACACCTCGGGCCTGGGCCTGGAGGAGATCGGGGTCACGCTCGCGCCTCGCGGACACATCGTGGCCGACGACACCCGCAGCAGCATTCCGCACATCCACGGCGTCGGCGACGTGACCGACGACATGGCCCTGGTGAGTGTGGGCGAGATCGAAGGTCGGCATGCGGCCGAGCTCATCGCGGACAAGGCCAGGGGTGCCCTCTCCTACGAGAACCTGTCGACGATCATGTTCCTCGATCCCGAGGTCGCCGCGATCGGGCTCAACGAGCAGCAGGCCCAGAAGCAACGCCTGCCGTACCGCGTGGCGGTGTACGGCTACAGCCTGGTCAATCGCCCGATTGCGATGCGGGCCACCGAGGGCTTCGTCAAGCTCCTCACCACCGATGACGACGAGCTGCGCATCCTCGGCATGCGTGCGCTGGGGGTGCACTCGTCCACCATGCTCGAGGCGATCTCGTTGATGATCCAGCACAGCCGGTCCGCCCGCGACCTGGCCGAGCTGCTGCATCCACACCCCGCCGTGACCGAGGGGCTGCAGGACTGCGTTCGCATGTTGATGGGCTCGTCGATCTACAAACCCAGTGTGTTCAAGTCCGAGCTGCGGCTGTCGAGCATCGGCTACGACGACGAGTCCGAGGCGAGCGAGGCCAAGTAGCCCGTCGTCGCGCTCCGCGGCGCCGCGATGGTCTACCCTCGATGCGGTGAGTGACGACCCCGCGCCTGCTCCCCGGTCCGCGACGCGATGGCGCGTCGGCGCGATCGTCGTGGCCGTCGTCGTCGTGGCTGTGCTCGTCGCGTGGGTCTCCAGCATCGGGACGCCCGGGCACGTGGACCACTGGCTCCATCGCACGAGCTATGGCGCTCTGCTCGACACGGCGCGAGCCATGGATCTCGAAGCAGGTGAGGTCCGCCAGTTTCGGGCCGAGGACATGGACGACCTCACGCGTCTGCGACCAGTGGTGCCCGGCGATCTCGATCGGGGTCGTGGCCGCGGCCTGGTCTGGGTGCTCGCGGGGGATGATGGATCGCGCCAGGTGTTCATCGAGGTCATCGACCTCGGTCACGGCGGAGAGTACGGCTACGGCTGGAGCAGCCACGGGGTTCCACGGTGGCCCGCCGACACCTTGGGCGAGCGTTGGGAGCTGGGTCGCGACTTGGGCGATGGGTGGTGGACGGTCTCGTTCAGGCTGGGATGACGTCGTCGGGGCGGGCCAGCAATTACAGTCGCTTATGCGGTCGCGCCCGTCCGCTCGTCACCACGCTGCGCTTCCACGGTGCTGTCGGCCACACGGACGACGTCGATCGACCTCGCGCATCGGGACACCACTGAGCGAGTTGCCCAACCGCATTGGTGCGGCATTTGGGCGTCGTGCCCGGTGCGCGCGCCACCCCGATCCCGTAGACTGGCCTCGTGTCGGGATTGGATCGTTCGATGGCTGCGCGCGTGACCACGATGTTGGCGATGGCGGCTGCTCTGGCGGTTCCCCGGGTGGCGGCGGCCGATCCACCCCCCACGTCGGTCGTGCGGTACGACGGCCATCAGGTCCTGCGGGTCGAGCCCGCCGACGAGGACGAGCTGGCCCAGGTGCTCGACCTGGCTGACGACGTGTGGACCGAGCGCGTGGGCCTGGGGGCCCCGGTCGACATCCGTATCTCGCCGCAGGGTCGGGCTGCCCTCGACATCACGGGCATCAGCTACGAGGTGCGGGTGGCCGACGTGCAGTCCGCGGTCGACATGGAGCGCGCGCGCCTGGTCGCGACGCACGACCCCGCCAGTGCCAGCGAGTGGTTCGACGACTTCCGCGACTGGAACGCGATCAACGCCTACATGGACACCCTCGCGGCCCTCGACCCCGAGCTGGTGACCATCGAGTCGGTGGGGATGTCGCTCGAAGGCCGAGAGATCCGGGCCCTGCGTCTCAACAGCCCCGCCGCGACGGGCAAGGCCGCGATGATCATCAGCGGCACGATGCACGCCCGCGAGTGGCTGTCGCCGATGACGGTGATGTGCATCGCCGAGACTCTGGTCAACGACTACGGCGCGGACTCGGACACCACCAGCCTGCTCGACGCACTCGACCTCGTCATCGTCCCGGTCCTCAACCCCGACGGCTACGTGTACTCATGGCAGGCCGAGCGCTACTGGCGAAAGAACCGTCGCGGAGGCTACGGCGTCGACCTCAACCGCAACTGGGACTACCAGTGGGGCGGGCAGGGGGCCAGCAACAACCCCAACGACGAGAATTTCCACGGCGAAGGCCCCCTGTCCGAGCCCGAGTCGCAGGCGCTGGCCAGCTACATCGAGGGCTTCGATCACGCGGTCGCACACCTGGATTTTCACTCCTACTCGGAGCTCATCCTGTACCCGTGGGGCTACCAATTTGGAGCCGCGCCCGATGAGGGGATGCTGTCGATGCTGGCCGGTCAGATGTCCTCGGCCATCCAGGGCACCCACCGCCACTACTCCTCCCCCATTCAGGGCTCGGACCTCTACCCCGCCGCGGGGGTGGTCGACGACTGGAGCTACGGGGTGCACGACATGATGTCTTTTACCGTCGAGCTGCGGGGCAACGACTTCGTCATCCCGCCGTCGGAGATCGTGCCCACGTGCGAGGAGAACCTCGCCGCGGTGATGGTGTTGGCGCAGTGGGCCTCGGAACAAGCCGACCCCGTGCCGACCTCGGGTGACGACGATGGTGGTGCCAGCGACGACGGCCTCGACGCGGGTGACGACGATGATGCCTCGGCCGATGGTGGCGCGGGCGACATGGGTGGCGATGGGATCGCCAGTGATGGCGGCGACGAGGGCCCGGGGGGCACGGCTGCCGACGGTGGTGCGGGTGGTGACGGTCAGCCGGGAGCGCTGCCGCCCGGATTCGGCGGCGAGGGACTCCCCGCGGGAGGGTGCGCCTGCACGCAGGGACGTCAGCCGATGCCGCCGTGGTGGCTGATGCTCGGTTTGCTCGGGCTACGACGGCGTCGCCGGGCGGCCTGACCCGCGTCCACGACGTCGGCCAGCGACGGCCAGCACCAGCAGCGCCCACCAGGGCCCGCCCTCTCGGGTGGACTGGCGACATCCGCAGCCATCGTTGCCTTCGCCGTCCTGTTCACCGCCCGACCCGGTCGCGTCGCCTTCCGCTCCGTCCGTGTCGCCCGTGGTGGGCACCATCGCCGTGTCGTCGCTCTCGGTGTCCATCCCGGTGGTGGGAACCGTGCCGACCGGCATGCACGTCATCGCCTCCACGTCGCACAGCGCATCGACGGCGCAGTCGAGGTCTTCGTCGCAGCACGCCGGGACGGGGTCGTGGGTGCAGCCGTCTGCAGGTTGGCATCCATCGTTCGTGCACGCGTCGTCGTCATCGCACGACAGCGGTTGCTCGGCGGGCAAGCACCGATTGTCGACACACCGCTCGGGGCCATTGCACAGGTCGTCGTCGAAACAGTCGCTGTCGGCCGAGCACACGTGCTCCAGCATCCCCGTGAACCCGCGCTGGCCCGACTGCAGACCGGTGGCGAACGGCAGCGCACCGGTCAGATCGCCGCCGGCCGTCACGTCGTAGATCTGGTTGCCAGTCACGGCATAGATGGTGCCGTCCAGCGTGGTCAGCAGGCCATCGATCTGTCCCACCCCCACGGTGGGCAGGGTGACCACCGGGGCTGCGGCGGAGAGGTCCCCGCCGGCCGTCACATCGTAGATCTCGGGCGCTCCGGTCACCCCAGCCCACAGCGCCTGTCCCGTCCATGTGAGCGTGGTCGTGTCTTGCCCGGTGGCGAACGGAGCCGCATCGGTGAAGTCTCCCGCGATCGTCACATCGAAGATGTCGGGGTTGGCGGAGTACAGCGCCCCCGCGCCGTCTCGCGCCAGGCTTATCGGGGAGGGCAGACCGGTCGCGTGGAGCTCGATGTTCTGGACGACGTTGCCGCCCTGGGTGATGTCGGCGACCGCCGGAATCGGGGGCAGCGGTACGGTCACCAGGATCGACGTCTCGGTGCACGACAGATCGACCGGGGTGAACGGCCCAAACGCGAACGGAAACATCACCCGGTCCGCGGCCGTGACCCCGGACTCCTCAAAGACCCGTACCCACGAATCCAGCAGCCCCGACCAACTCTCGTGCGTGTCCAACCAGCGCAGCGGCGCCGCAGTCGTCCCGCTGGTCTGGTGCATGCGGCAGTAGTCGCCCAAGGGCTGCGAACGATTCGTCCCGTAG
>JAHZJA010000325.1 GCA_022601155.1 Deltaproteobacteria bacterium
ACTCGAGCCGCCCGGCCACCTCGGCGTCGGGATGCGGCTCGGCCCGCACGGTGGCGTACGGCCAGGTGATGCTCCACGTCATCGTCGTCCCGGCCGGGATCGGGCGGTCGAGCGTGTCGCGGCCCGCAAAGTCGCTGGGCTTCATGCGCTTGACGTCGGCCTCACGCACCACGCGGCGGTTGCGTGTCTTGAGCACGGCTCCACCTCGGTAGCGGCGTCGCCCCACGAACGCGTAGTCGTGCTCCCGGTCCAAGAACCCCTCGGGCTCCGCTCCCGAGGTCATCGCCCGTCGGGAGCGGTAGCGGGGCGCGGCCGGTTGTTCCGCATCGCCTCGCTTGGGGCGGCGCCGTGCATAGAAGAACGGCGCGAGACCATCGACCAGCCGGGGCGGCAGCACCGTGGCCTCGTCCTCGGTGGGCTCGGTGCTGCGCAGACACAAGAAGGCGGCCTCGCCGATACGTCCCCAGCCTGGGCTCCGGCACTCGCCGGATCCGGTGCCTTCGACCCGCTCGTACAGCTCGAAGACGGCCCCGCTGGGGAGCTTGCCGCGAAAGTCCGTGCCCAGCTTCGGCTCGAAATAGACCATCAGCGGACGCTTGGTGACGCGTCGCTCGATCGGTGCCTCCGCGGGTGGGTCGGGTACGCGAGGTTGGGCGTTGTCGGGCTGCGGATCTGCAGCGGCGTGCTGCGAATCGGCGGCGGGCGGGGGAGGGGAGGCGTCGTCTTGGATCGCCGTCGGCTCGGGATCGGACGGCGCCGAAAGGGCCTCGGACGTGTCCGACGGTGCCGTTGCGGGGACGCTGGGGTCGGAATCGTCCGCGCCTGGGGCGCTGGCTTCGTCGCAGCCGATGGAGCCCAGGCCGCACACCGCGATGAGCACCGAGACGAGCCGAGGGGTCACCAACCATGGGTATGCCATACTCCCGCCGCGCATGGGCGAGTCGTTCGTTGGTACATCCAAGTACATCGTGTCCGAGGAACTCGGACGTGCGGTCGATGTGGCCACCCACCTGCAGCGGCCGTTGCTGATCAAGGGAGAGCCCGGGACCGGCAAGACCCTGCTGGCGGTCAATCTGGCGGAGGCCCGAGGGATTCCGCTGGAGCGCTGGCAGGTCAAGTCCACCACCAAGGCAGTCGAGGGGCTGTACGAGTACGACACCGTACGCCGGCTTCACGACAGCCGCTTCGGTGAGGGCGACGTCCGAGACATCGCGCAGTACATCTCGCTGGGACCGCTGGGGCGGGCGTTCGAGCGCGACAGCCCCAGCGTCGTGCTCATCGACGAGATCGACAAGGCCGACCCCGAGTTTCCCAACGACCTTCTCCACGAGCTCGACACGATGAGCTTCACGATCCCGGAGACGGGTCGAGAGGTCACGGCGGGCGTTCGCCCCATCGTGGTGATCACCAGCAACAACGAGAAGGAACTGCCCGACGCGTTCTTGCGCCGCTGTGTGTTCCACTGGATCGAGTTCCCCGATCGCGAGCTGATGCAGCGGATCGTGGGGGTCCACCTCCCCGATCTCGAGGACCAGCTGCTGTCCTCGGCGCTGTCGGCGTTCTATCGGCTGCGCGAGGTCGATGGCCTGCGCAAGCCGCCGAGCACCAGCGAGCTCATCGACTGGTTGAGCGCGCTGCGACACTCGGGCATCGACGCCGCCAAGCTGCTGGGCGCGGGCCTGCCGTTCTTGGGGACGCTGCTCAAGAAGGAGCAGGACATGGAGACTCTGCAACGCACCGTACGCCGCGGTCGCGGCTGAGTCAGACCCGCGGCGTTGCTCCGGGTCGGTGCCGTGGGCTAGCGTCCAGGGCATGCGCAGCATCCCGCGGGCAATGACATCGGTCCTGGGGGCGGCGCTCGTCTGGTGCGTGGCGGCCTGTCGTCCCACCACCTCGCCGCCTCCGGCGGTGCCCCCTTCGGTCGCTCCCGAGCACCCCACCGACGGCGGGCACGGGGACGTGCCCCAGGCCATCGATCCCGACGACGAGGCGGCCTTGGATGCTGCCCTGCGCGGCGAGGGCCTGGTCGGTTGGATGCACGGCTCCGTGGAGCAGACGGGAGCGGTGACCTTCACCTATCGCCACCCCGACGACTTCTTCTCGTTCGTGATCCTGCCCGCCGTCGGCCAGACCGAGGCCGCCGACGCGGAGCTCAAGGGCCTGCGACGGCACGACAAGATCCGTCTGCACGGACGGCTGGCAACCGACGGCGCGCCCGTGCGCCACATCGAGGTGGAGGGCTACGAGATGATCGAGCCCTACCGGCCCGCGGCCGAGGTCCACGACTACGCCTACACCACCGACTGGTCGGCGGCGTTGGGGGATGGCCCGGGCCCGCACACCCTGGTGGCGAAGGTTCACGCCGTGAACGAAGACCCTCGCGTGTTGGTGGTCGAGCACGGGGATCTGGTGCTGCCGGTCATGGTCGACGATCCGCAACGAGCCAAGGGCCTGTATCGCGGGGACAAGATTCGGCTGCAGATCGAGGTCGCGCGCAGCCCATCGCGGCCGGCCCACCTGATGCTCGCCGACGGCCCCGATGCACTGGAGGTGATAGGCCCCATCTTGGCGCAGCACGGCAAGCCCGTGGAGCTGTCGGGGCCGCTGGTGCTCTACCCCGACAGCCCGGCGCTGATGTTCGACATCTTCGCGCTGCACGTCGTCGATGCCGACGGCATCAGCCTCGACTACACGCTGGTCAATTTCACCGACATCGAGCTGTTCAAGTCCATGCGCCAGCGCTTGGCCGACACGTGGGCCTCCCATGCCGATGACTCGGTCAACCGCCGCAACAAGCGGGTGAGCACGCGCATCGTCGTCACCGCCCGGGGGACGATGAACATGCAGGACCCCAACCAGGCCAACCCGCAGATCTTGATCGCGTCGGAGCAAGACCTCCAGATCGAGGTGTTGCCCCAGGCCGTGCCCTACGAGCAGCTCGTCGCCCGCTGAGCCGGTCAGCCCTTGGCGGCCGCAACGGCGCTGATCAAGTCGAGCTGGAAGAACTGACCGCTGTCGTTGGCGGGCGACGGGTACAGCCCCGGAACTCTGTACTCCGCGCAGTGAATTCCGCATCCGTCGGCGGCATCCATGTACACCGACAACTCGGACCCGCCCTGCATCTGGAGCGTGATTTCCTCATCGAGCACGAAGCACTCGAGCCGCAGAATGACCCCCAGGTTGACGTAGTAGGTCTCCTCCGGCTCCTCGACGGTGAACCCGGCGACGTTGCGGCCGCCTCCCGCGGAGTCTCCACCGACGTTGTACCAGCCGTTGTCCGTCCCACCGACGTAGTTGTGGGGCTCCAGAGCGCCTCGGACCCGCAGCGTCACATCGTACAGAACGTTGGGATCACCGACCAGCTGCGTGGTCGTCTCGTCCTGGTCCATCGGACATAGCTGGGGCAGCGTGTCGCAGATGGCAGAGCCATCGCACGGGGTATCGACGCGCACGGTGAGGAGATCGATGGGCTCGCACGATGTGCCGTCCCCGAACCATCCGTCGAGGCAGACGCACTCCGGGTCGCCGCCGACGTCGATGCACTGCGCGTTGGGATCGCAGCCGCTGCCCGGGCCGCAAGGGTCGACACCCATGGTGGGGTCGGTGGTCTGTGCGTCGGTGGTCTGTGCGTCGGTGGTGGCGGTGCCCCCGACGGTTCCATCCGCGGTCGCGGATGTCACGGTCGTCGCTGCGCCGCTGGGAAGGCCTGCACTCGAGGCCGAGCCCCCAGCGCTGCCGTTGCCTCCCCCGCCGTCGTAGGCCGCGTTCGTCCGTGAGCACGCCATTGACGGCGCGGCCAGTCCAACCACGACAGCCAGCTTCGCTGCGTTGTTCCTCATCCCCGACTCAACCCCCCAACCATGATGCGAAAACCCGCCGCGGTTGACCACAATTGCCGAGGGTCTCGGGTTTGATGGGAGCATTTTCTGTAGGGCGTACCAGTATGAACATCAGTCCCGCGCCTCGGTGTCGAGCCGAGGTGCCAGCATCGCCAGTATTGCCACCAGGGCGCCGAGGCCCACGCTCACCGTCATCCCCTGCCAGGTGCCGGCCACGTCGATCTCCTGGGCTGCCACCGCGCCGTACAGGCCGGCTGCTCCCACGAGCACCCCGACCACCGCCGCCACGCCCGCCCGCCCCCGCAGCGGCGCGAGCACATAGGCGGTGGCCATGCCCAGCAGCCCCCACGACGGCGTCAGCCAGCCGGGAAACGGGAGCGTCGGAATGGGGTGGGTGAACTGCATCAGCCCGGCCAGCGCCAGCGCGGTCTCGCCTGCCGTGCCGAGCACCGCACCGAGGAACAACAGTCGCAGATCGGCCGCGCGTGCGCGCGACAGCAGCAGCGCCAACCCAACCGCGGCCCAGGCCAACCCGATCCCGATCGCCCGCTGGCCGAGCGCGGCGAGCAGCAGGGGCCCGGCCGCTCCCAGCTGAAGCGCCAGCAGGTTGAGCAGGTTGGCGCGCCGACGACCCGTCATGGAACCTCCGCCGTGCGGACCGCGATGCGATGCACCAGCTGGGCGGCAGACATGCCCGCGTCGGTCGCGACCGCGTCGTCGGCGTGCCACAGATGAAAATCCACGGCCACCTCGATGCGGGCAGCATCGGCAGGAACCATGGGCAGGGCCAAGGCGACGGGCTTGCGTTCGCGGGGGGCCAAGGTCGTGTCGGGCCCCAGCTCGCGGAGGCGGGCGACGTCCACCGGGCGTTCGAATCGAACCTCGTCGTCAGCCAACACGGTGCCGTCGGCGGACTGTGCCGACAGGTGCACCCGGATGTACCGCTGGGGTTCGGCGCTGGGCAGACGGTGACCGGTGCCGTTGAAGATGGTGACAGAGGCGGTCGCTCCCGTCTGTGGGTCGAGGCCTAGCTGGAGGTCTTCGACCACGACCCCGGTGGCCACGAACTGCGGGTTGAACGGTCCCAGCAGCGCATGGTTGGTGTGGGGGCGGGAGGGGCCGCCTTCGAACAAGGGCTGCTGCCCCTGGATGGGGAGGTGGCAATCGGCGCAGCGCTTGTCGCCGCCTTGCTCGCGGTAGCCCTCCCACTCGGTCATGGTGTCGATGATCGGTCGGTCGAGCCGGCCAATGCGTTCGAAGCCGAACTGGTGACACCGTGCGCAGGTCGTCACCGCTCGAAGCTCTCCCACCTTCGTGGGGTGGGGGGCTCCTTGCGGATCGGAGAACGGCCCGACCATGTGCCCGTCGACCTGGTGGCACGCGACGCACGTGACGCCCTCGGACTGGAGGCTCTCGTCGAACCTGTCGTTGGACCACGAGACCGGGATCAACCGGGGCCAGACCGCCCACAGCCCGTACACGAGCGACGGCCGCTGCTCGACCAGCGGGGTGTGGCAGCGATGGCACACGAACGTCGACGGTTGGTGCTGAAGCTCGGCCTGGTAGAGCGGATCGACGAACGCGCGGGCATGCCCACTTTGCGCCCACTCTTCGTAGATCGCCGCATGGCAGGCCCGGC
The DNA here is from genome assembly GCA_022601155.1 of Deltaproteobacteria bacterium. Lineage (GTDB taxonomy): Bacteria > Myxococcota_A > Polyangia > Nannocystales > Nannocystaceae > Paraliomyxa. Next base: position 5,479 of record JAHZJA010000325.1, read on the forward strand.
ACTGCTGGGCCGAGAGGCTGCCTACCCCCGGGAGGGGCTCCTTGGGTTCGTACAGCGGCGGCGTGAAGTCTCCGTAGACCCACACGTTGAGGACGACCATCGCGACGCCCAGCACTCCCAGGCCCCACAGGCTGCGGCGAAGCCAGCGGCGGGCTCCGGAAGGCTGGTCGATGTGAGCAACAGGGTCCTTCAAATGGGCCACCAGTGCATCGAGGCTAGAGGTCGATCCGACATTAGTCTACGAATTCGGCATTTTGAAGCCGAAACCATTGAAATATCGTTGGCTGCCAACCAGACTCGACCCGAGTTCCTCATGCGCATCTTACTTGTACAGCCCGCCCCGTTCGAGCCTGGACGGCTCGGACTCGAGAACGTGATCTGGATGTCGGAGCCCGTTGCGCTGGCGCAACTGGCGGCGATGGTCCCCGAGCACGAGGTCCGCATCATCGACATGCGCCTCGATGAGGACCTCGAGCTCAACCGGGTGTTGCTGGAGTTCCAGCCCGAGCTGGTGGGCACCACCTCGATGACGACCGATTGCTACCAAGCCAAGGCCGTCCTCGAGGCGGCCAAGGGCACGCTGGGCGACGGGTGCTTCACCATCGTGGGTGGTCACCATCCCACGCTGTCGCCGGTCGACTTCGAGGAGGACTGCGTCGATGCCATCGCGTTGGGCGAGGGCGAGGAGACCTTCGAGGAACTCATCGCCCACCTCGCTGGCGGGGGCGGGTTCAACGACCTGCACGCGATCAACGGGCTGCGCTTTCGCGAGGCGCCGGGCAAGTGGCACACCACGGCCAAGCGCTCGCAAAACCGCGACCTCGATTCCTTTCCGCCCCCGGCGCGTCATCTCATCCGGCGTCGCCCGTCGGACTACTTCTTCATGATCGCGGGGCCGATGGCCTCGATCTCCACCTCGCGGGGGTGCAGCTTCGACTGCAACTTCTGTGCGATCTGGGAATTCTACGAGCGCAAGACCCGGTTCCTGAGCGCCGAGGCGATCTGCGACCGCCTCGAGCAGATCGAGGAGCGGATGGTCTTCTTCCTCGACGACAACTTCCTCACCAACCGTGGCCGGCTGGTCAAGCTGTGCGAGGAGATCGAGCGTCGTGGAATCAAGAAGTACTTCATGACGCAGGGGCGGACGGACTTCATCGCCAACAACCCCGAGCTGATGGAGCGACTGCGCGACGCCGGGCTGGTGATGGTGTTGTCGGGCTTCGAGTCCAACGAGGAGAACGGCCTCGACTTCCTGCTCAAGCGCAACACCGTCGACAACAACGTCAAGGCCGCGGAGATCATGCGCAAGCTGGGGATCATCTCCACCGGCATCTTCATGGTGCGGCAGGACTTCAGCGAAGAGGACTTCGATCGCCTCTACGCGCACATCAACGAGCTGGGCATCGCCATCCCGCTCGTCTCCATCCTCACGCCTCTGCCCGGTACGCAGCTGTACCGCGAGCGCTACGAGGAGCTGCTGACTACCGACGCCCGGTTCTTCGATCTGCTGCATTCGGTGCTGCCGACCAAGCTGCCCCGCGAGCGCTTCTACGCCAAGTTCGCCGCCCAGCGCGACTCGGTGTGGCCCTCGGTGCGCAAGGGCGCGTTCCCTGCGTTGCGCAAGCGACCCGACCTGTTCTTCCGCAACATGGGCGGCATCGTTCGGTGGATGCGCAAGCGCAAGGCGTACTTCCGCATCGTCCGTGACCCGGGCTCGCATCTGCGGGACGAGGTCGGGACCATCGCGTCCGAGATCACCGTCGCCAACGCACCGCGCCGCCCCACTCGGGTTTCGGGGGACACGCCGTCGCTGGATGCCTCGCCCTCGCTCGTTCAGCTACGGACCGCGCCCGTCCGTGAAGCCGCACCCGCCGAGTAGCCCATTTCGTCTTTGCCTTGAGGGTTCGACCCATGCCTCTCGACTCGATTTCCACACCTCCGACGCCCTCCAACCGGCCCGCGCTGCGCGAGATCCACGTCAGTCCCTATGACGACGATCCCAGGGTGTTCCTCGCACGGCTGCGGACGCTGGTGCGCAGCCACGCGGCGGTCAACCACCCCATGCTGACGCGGGTGGCCCATGTGCCGTTCACCCGTGAGGACTTCAAGGTCCTCGGCCTCCAGCACTACGCACTGGTGGGCATGTTCACCGGGTACCTGGAGCGGCTGCTGTTCACCGCACCCGACAGCGACGCCAAGCAGTGGCTGGCCAAGGTCCTGGTCGACGAGTACGGCGAAGGCTCGGAGGGCAAGGACCACACCACGCTGTACCGGGAGTACTTGATGGCCGCGGGCGCGACCGAGCAGGAGCTGGTCCAGACTCCGCTGCACGCTTCGGTCACGGATTTCGTTCGCTCGCATCTGCGGCTTTGCACCCAAGAGCCGTTCCTGGTCGGCCTGGGCGCGGTTGGGCCCGGACACGAGTGGAGCATCCCCCACATGTTCCCGCTGTTGGTGCGCGGTCTGAGCCGGGCGGGCTTCACTAACGAAGAGATCGACTACTTCCGTCTCCACATGTTGCAGGACGAGGACCACGGCGCCTGGCTCGAAGAGGCGCTGGTGCTCTACGCCGAGACCCGCGAGGCGCAAGAACAGATCTACCGCGGGGCGATGGCTTCGCTGGAGGCCCGGGTTCGGTTTTGGACGGGGGTGCAGCGCAAGGTCGTTCGCTGGCGTCAGCCGGCCAACCTCCACGCCAGGACCCAGTCGACGCCCGACCACTACGACGAGGGCAAGGAACTGACGCTGCAGCAGTTCCGCGAGGAACTGGTCGCGGCCAAGATGCTGCCCGCGGCGGTGTAGTCGGGGCGAGGTCGAGCGGAAGCTTGCCAGCCCGCATCCTGCGGTTCGACGGAGGGGCCGTCGTTGCCCGCGGCGGTGTAGTCGGGGCGAGGTCGAGCGGAAGCTTGCCAGCCCGCATCCGGCGGTCCGACGGAGGGGCCGTCGTCGGCGACCCAGGGGACCTTGGGCAGGAACGCGATCTTCGGCCAGCCCGGGAGGTCGTCGACGACCAAGAACGTCCCGCCGGCGTGGGGCCTGGTGACCGACTGGACCTCGGGGTATCCGATCTGCACCTCGTCGCCGGCTTCGTTGGGGGCGTACATGGAGCAGCCGTCACCGTCGGGCTTGATGACGCCTTGGGTGCTCACGCCACCGTGGCCGAGGGTGAAGGTGGTGTTGCGTGCACCGCGTTGCCCGTGGCGGGGTGGTCATCAGCGGTCCGAACGATCGCCGCAGCTTTACAGCGTCCAGCGAGAGTCTCGTCGCGCGCGGCCACGAGACAAGTGTCAACCTCGGCTCCGATCGGCGTCTCGAGCGGCGTGAGAACGTGGCAATGGGACTCATCGCCGGTCCGCCCCTCGGTCCCGTGGCACCATCAATCACCGGGATGATGTTGGGCCATCACTTCGACGAGCTGTCCACACCCGAGCAATTGCATCGGTTCAAGCAACGCTACGAGGCTGCGATCGTCTCCGCGTCGAAGGGAAAGACGACGACCTCGGTGCCGATGGAGTACCTGGACAAGGCTCGGGTCTTTGGTCTCCACGACGCTTCGCGACAGCTGGTGGGGGGCTTCGTCATCAACTTCGAGGCGCCGCTGCTCGTGCTGGGCACCGTTCCCCCCTCGGCCCGGGACGCGTGGCTCCGTGTCTCGCCCCTGCGCGATCAGTGCGAGCTCGTGGCGATCTGGAAGGCTCCCCATCTACCGCAGGCTGCCGCTGCCTTCGTGCTGTGGCCTCGCATCATCCGCGAGTGCGCCACGGCTGGTCGCAAGTACATCCTGGGGCTCGGCTACCAAAACCGGATGAACGCGGTCTATCGCGTGGCTCGGCCCACCCAGCTGTACAGCGGCCTGCGTACCGACAAGCCGGAGCTACGGCAGCACGTCACCATCTATGCCTATACGCCGCTGTCGATCACGCTGACCTACGTCACGAATCTGTGCACGGAGCTCGTGCTCAAGCCTCCGCGGCGGATGCTGGGTCGTCTACGGCGGCGGATCACCCACTAGACGACCATGCGCTGGGTCCTGGTGACGGTGGGCTCGCGGGGCGACGTCCAGCCCTTCGTCGCGCTGGGGCGTGGGCTCCAGGCCGCCGGGCACACCGTGGTCGTGGCTGCACTCGAGCCGCATCGACCGTTCGTCGAGGCGCATGGGATCGAGTTCGCATCGTTGGGAGCAACGCCCGCCCGATTTACTCAGACCCCTCGGCTGAAGATCCCATTCCACGGCGTGGTCGGCCGCACCTTGTTCTGGTCGCTGTACCGGCACCTTCTCGGGCTGTACTTGCCGCGCTTTTCGGAGGTGTGTCGGGGTGCCGATCGCCTCGTGTTCTCGGGTCTGGCATTTCCCGTGCAGCACATCGCGCAGCAGCTCGGTGTGCCGGCGATCGCCGTCACCCTCGTTCCGCACACGCCCACCCGCGCGTTCGTCGATCCGTTCTTCGCTCGCAGCCCGCTGGCTGGAGTCGGATGGTTCAACGCCGCGAGCGCGGTGGCCGAGACCCAGCTCATGCTCCAGTCGAGTGCGGGCCCGCTCAACGAGTGGCGTACGCAGGTCCTCGGGCTGCCGCGGATCGGTCGAGCCCAGTGGTCGCGTCATCGTCGGCGCACGGTGGCCCTGCGCCTGCACGCCTACAGCCCTCATCTGTTGCCGCAGCCCGACGACTGGCCCGGCGACATCGTGGTCACCGGTGCCTGGACGCTGGCGCCGGATCCTCGGTGGTCGCCTGCTGCTGGGTTGGTCGAGTTTCTGCGAGACGGCGATCCGCCCGTGTACGTCGGCTTTGGGAGCATGACCCCGGGGACTGCAGGGCGGCTGTACCGCGACGTCTTCACGGCCGTGCGCAGCCAGGGCCAGCGCGTGGTCGTGGCCGCAGACGGGAGCTCGCTCGACGTTCGAGGGCTGGCTGCGCGTGCGGGGATGGGGCGCGGGGATGTCTACGTGGCCCCGCCTACGCCGCACGAGTGGTTGCTGCCTCGCGTCGCGCTGGCCATTCACCACGGCGGGGTCGGTACGGTGACCGCGACGCATCGCGCGGGCATCCCGTCGGTCATCGTGCCGTATGGCTTCGACCAGTTCTTTTGGGCCCAGCGCGTCGTTCAGCTAGGCAGTGGCTTGGCCCCCACACGGTGGCAACGGCCCCACGCGACGTGGTTGTCCAATGCGATCACGTGCGCACGCCAAGACCCGGTGATGCGCGCGATGGCGCGACGCATCCGGCGTGCGCTCGAGTCCGAAGACGGAGTCTCGCGTGCGGTGGAGGCACTCGGGGGTATCCGCGGTTGATGGCAGGCACAGCACGACCGTGGGGTCGTGGGGTCGACGGCTGCAGTCCGCACCGTCCAACCACGGACCCTGCTGCATCTGGGCCCATCGAGACCGGGCACGCCACAGGAGCGATGGACGGTGTCGCCCGCGACCCCGTCCATCGGCGCAAGAGGACCCGACCGCTGAGCGCACGCGCAACCGACACGCGGTGGATGGTGGGGCCGAGCCGTGAGCGTGGCGTGCGTCGATCGCTGTCCCACGGGCACGGGTCGTCGGCTCAGGCGATCTGCGTCATCTCGTTCAAGGTGAACGTCTCCACGCGTCCTTCGGTCGCGCGCAAATAAGCCGCCAGATGTGGAGCGCTCATGTGCGCCTGCCACAGCTCGCGAGACTCCCACGTCTCATAGAACATGAAGTGCGCGGGGTCTTCGTTGTCCTGGTGCAGGTCGTAGTGGATGCAGCCGCGCTCACCCCTGGTGATAGGGATGAGCTTGCCGAGCTCCGACTTGATCAGATCGATGTCTTCAGGCTTGGCGTGGATGTTCGCAACGACGGTCAGCGTGGCCATGGGTATGCTCCTGCAGGGGTGCGACGTGGAGGGCAACCTACAGCGTGCGGGCGCGATGTTCGAGGGGGTGCTGCCCCCCCGTGAGCCTCGCGCGCCCGCGAAGCGGACGACGACGACGGCGGTCGCGTCGGCGAGCAAGGGCGCCCGTGGCACGGGGTTGGTGACGACCGCGGTTCAGCGACAGGACCTCGGCCACGGCGGGCGCGAGGCCCGGCCGCATGCGTCACGCCAAGAGACGCCAAGCCTCTCCCTTGGGCCCGGTGCGTCCGTCTTGGTCGGTGACACCCGTCCCGCTGCGATCTCGCGGCGTGGGGTGAACGACCGAGGCGAAATGATCATGGCAACGAAGCTCGCAAGCACCTCCGCCCACCCCCCCGCGTGCCACATCCGGGGGGTGCTCGCCAGCTGGGCCACCGCGATGGTCCTGGGTTGCTCCGCCGACTCGACCACAGGGGGAGACGACGAAATCGATCGAGCCGACTCCCCATCGGGCGGTGGAGATCCACTCAATCCGCCGACGGGGGTCCCGTCGTGCTGGACGCGGATGCAACTGCGGCCGCAGCGTTCGGGGGCCGGACCTTCGGGCGGGGGTCGCGGGGGTGGTGCTCGGCGTCGTGGCCACAGGGTCGGGCGGGGAAAGGTCCTCGACGTCGACACATGCACCGCCAAAGGGCCCGTGGTCATCGGATGTCGCGACCCGTTAGATACCCGCGGCCGTCACCTCGAGGCCCGGGCACGGGCCCGCGACGGCTCGATGTCGTTCCACACAGTACTCGGCGAGCAGCGACGTGGTGTCGCCGACGCCGGACATGAACGACAGCTGGCATCGCGCAGGGGCGGTGGCGGTCCCGAACCTCTTGGGCGTTGCCGAGGCCCCCACTATGGACTCGCCGGGGGCGAGGTCATTGACGAGCACCATCAGTGGCAACGAGAGGTCCTGGGTCTCGCCGTCGACCTCACAGCGGGCGCGGGAAAACACCCGCGCTTCGCGGGGCACATCGGTCCCTGCCGTCACCATCACCGATGCGGTGAGGCCGAAGGCGGTGCCACCCGGCCGCGCGCCGATCGATGCATCGACGGCAGACACGACCAACGCGGCTGGTGCGGGCGTACGCGGCAGCTGCTGGGGGGTACAGCGACCCTCGTGGAGCGTGCCGTCTTCGAGGCACACGACGCCCAGCGACACGGGGGCGGGTCGGCGAGCATCGGCGGCGGGGGGAGGGCTTCCGATCTCCGGGATATGGGGACCGGGAGGGCTTATCGTGTACAGCAGCTCGGCCTCGCACTGCGTGGGGATCTCGCGCTGAAACGCTGACGGCATCAAGCGCCCGGAGCCGGACACGACGGTGCCTACGACGGCCGAGGCCAGGCGATCGGAGGCGTTGTGTGCCACTCGGTTGCGGACCAGATGGCCGTCCACCAAGCAGGTGACCCGTGCCGCGACATCGGCGTGGTGAGGCACGGCATCGACGATCTCGATGTCGAAGTCCACCCCCATCGCGTTGGGGGCGTCTGCGCTGGAGAGGTTCTGGGGCCCCATTCCCAGGCCCGCGATCAGGGAGTGGCGCATCGTGACCCCGCGGACCCGCACGGGCACGTCTGCGGTGGGCGCCAGGTCGACGGAGTTGCTCGTCCAGTATGAACCACAACCGGTACAGACCAGGCCTCCCGAGGCGGCCAGGAGCACGGCAAGACGACGAACGGCGCGGTTGAGCGTGGGCATACGCCCCGTCTGTTCCGTTCGAAGGTCAACGGTTTAACCAAAACGACCGATGAGTCCGCAGGCCCTTCCCCACCGCTGAACCTCGGCACGATTCACGCGAGTTTCACGCGATGGCGCTCGGGATTTCATCCGGACGCTGCCCCCAGTTCACAGCGTGCGACGACGATGTCGCGCGATGCCTACACCACGATTTTCGACGTTCGAGCAGTTGTGGCGCTACTACCTCGCTGAACACCAGGATCCGTGCTGTCGGATGATGCACGATCTGGGAATTGTGGCCGGCGTCGGCGGCGTTGCCCTCGCGATCGCCACGCACCATTGGTGGTTACTCCCCGGCTCGGTGGCGGTGGCCTACGTGATGGCGTGGATTGGCCACGCCGTGTTCGAGCGCAACGTTCCGGCGACGTTCCAGTTCGCGCCGTGGGACATCACTGCGCACGGCTGGCTGTTACGGGCTCAGCTGCGGATGTTCTTCGCCGGACGGAAGCGGGGCAGGCGTCGATCCGTGGTCTGATGCTCGGGGCTCCCGTGCCGCTACGGCAACCACTGCCCGCGATCGGTATCGGGCAGCTTCAGTCTGCGGCGGATGGTCTCGATCCGGCGCTGGAGTCGTCGCGATTGCTTGGTGCCTGGGGTGCGGAATGCACGACGCCCTAGCAACTTCATGAGGCGCTCGCCGGCCGTCACCGCGTGGATGTCCCCGCGGTCGAGCGCATCTTGGAGTCGCTGCTCGGCGCAGGTCTCGAGCGCGGTGAGGAGGCCCTCCATGTCGGGATTGAGTGGTCCCTCCTCCCATCCCGGCCACGACACGTCCTGGGACACGTCGTCGCACCACACGCCCACCGCCATCGCGTCCGCGGACTCCTCGAGGACTCGTGCGACGGCAGCATCGTGCAGCTGTGCGGCTTCGCGTCGCGCGGACATCAGTCCCGCTGCGCCCGGTAGCGCCGCGTCGAAGGCCTCGATGTAGCGCTGGAGCTGCTCGCGAAACTCGGTGGGGCGGCCGGCCCGGGCCGCTCGCGTCGCCGCCTTGCGCGGGGCCGCGAGCGCTCCCTTGCGCAGCGCTGTCCAGCCATCACGATCGAGGACACCCACGATCTCATCGACCTCGAGCTCGTACAGGCTTCCGCCGTAGGGCAGGCGGGGCTCGGGTGAAGGC
>JAHZJA010000030.1 GCA_022601155.1 Deltaproteobacteria bacterium
CACCGCCGACCCCCGCATCGGTCGCAACCAACTCGGGCGTGCCGTCGCCGTCGAAATCACCGATCGCGGCAAGCCCATCGATTCCCCGGGGTGGCGACCGCCAGCGCTCGGCACCCGTCTCGAGATCGAGCGCGACCGCGCTGCCGTGCAGCACCGCCAGATACTCGGGCTGCCCGTCTCCATCCACGTCCCACAGCCGCCCCGCATCGAGCTGGCGCTCGCGGACGTCGACGATCTGCTCGAACCCCGGCTCGTGTCCGGGTGCACGGCTCAGCGCCCCCGAGCCCTCGACACGATTGGACGCGTCACCGTCGTGACGCGCGTGAGGCCAGGCCGCGTGCGCATGGGGGGCGAGCAACGCCAACAGCGCCGTCGCGTATATCCATCGACATCGAACCATCACGTCGACCTCATTGTCTCACCCGGGCAACTCCGGAACCAGCTGCGTGAGCGCGGCTCGCAATTGTCGTTCGTCGCCAGACGCGACCGTCGCCGCGAGACGATCGATACCAGCGACCACCGCCTCGGTATCGGGAGGGTCCGACATCGACTCCACCATGATGGAAGGATGGGCCGTCGAGCCGAGCTCGGCAACGGTCGACAACTCTTCCACCAACTTCTCGCCGGGTCGCATCCCCGTGAACTCGATCTCGATGTCGTCGTCGGGGGTCAACCCAGACAGCCGAATGAGGTCACGCGCCAGCTCGACGATGAGCACGGGCTCTCCCATGTCCAAGATGAAGATTTCACCACCTTGCGCCATGGTCGCCGCTTGCAAGACCAATTGGCTCGCCTCGGGAATCGTCATGAAATACCGCAGCATCCGCGCATCGGTCACGGTCACGGGACCACCGGCTGCGATCTGCCGACGAAAGATCGGAATCACACTGCCGGCCGAGCCCAGCACATTGCCAAACCGCACCGTGACGAACCGTGTTTGCGAGCCCGAGTTGGCCAGACTCGCGACAGCGAGCTCGGCGCAGCGCTTGGTCGCTCCCATCACCGACGATGGGCGTACGGCCTTGTCGGTGGAGACCATCACGAACACCTCGACACCAACGTCGACGGCCGCGCGGGCCACGGTGAGGGTACCGAATACGTTGTTGGCAATGGCCTCCCGAGGATTCCACTCCAACATCGGCACATGCTTGTGCGCTGCCGCGTGTAACACCACGTGGGGGCGCTGATCCGCCAACAATGTGCCGAGCCCCTTGGCGTTGGTGATGTCGAGCAAGACGGGAACGACCTCGACATCGGGGAACAAACGCACCAGCTCGCTGTGGATTTCGAACAGTGCGTTCTCCGAGCGCTCGACGAGCAGGACGCGCCGCGGCTCGAACTTGGCGACCTGACGACACAGCTCCGAGCCGATGCTCCCCCCGGCCCCCGTGATCAACACGACCCGGTCGCGCACCGTCGAAGAGATGGCCTCGTCGTCCAGGCCCACGGACTCTCGGCGCAGCAGGTCTTCGATCGCCACGCTCCGAATCCGGTTGAGGCTCACCCGTCCCCCCACCAGCTCGGCGATCCCCGGAATGATCTTCACGGGGAGGTCCAGCGCCTTGCTGGCCTCGTTGATGCGTCGAATGAACGAGCCGCCCGCGTTGGCCACCGCGATGAGCACCTCGTCGGCCTCGGTCTCGGCGGCGACCCGGGCCAGCTCGGAGGTCGCCGCCCGCACCGTGAGCCCGTGGATGACCTGCCCCCGCTTGGACCTGTCGTCGTCGAGAAATCCCACCGCCTCGACGCCCGGAGATCGGGCGATCTCCCGGGCGACCAGCAGACCGGCCTGCCCCGCCCCCACCAGCAAGATGCGGCGGCGACGTCCATCGACCGCGGAACCGGCGAGGTTCTTGCGCTCGGCCAGCATGCGACGCACGGTGCGGACGCCCGTGATCCCCAGGAACGCGAGGGTCGCGTTGATGGCGATCACCCCATACGGCAGCACGGCATACTGGGCGGCAGGGAGATCTTCGATGAGCAACGGGGAGACCACCCGGACGACGATCAACAGGGTCGCGGCGCTCCCCAGCGCAATGCCGATGCGAATGACCTCCCGCAGCCCGAGGTATCGCCACGAGAACCGCGGCACCTGCATGGCCAGCAGGGTGAAGTACTGCAGCAAGATCACGTACGGCAGGCCGAGCAGCATCCGCCGCATCCACACCGCGGGGATGTTCGCGTCGAAGCGCAGGGCAAACGCGATCCACAGGGCCAGCGCGAGGACGGTGTAGTCGATGAGCGCCCGCACCAAACGCTGCGCCGACGTGGAGAGGCTGGATTCCCTCATCGTGCCTGCCCTACCCCGCGCGCGAGCGGTCGCGTGCCTCGAAGATGCCCGCGATCACGCGCTCGCGATCCTCGGCGCTCAGGTTCGAGCCGCTGGGGAGACACAAGCCGCGATGGAACAGCCCCTCGGCGACGCTGCCCCCCACCACCTGCGCGTCGGAGAACGCGGGCTGCAGGTGGAGCGGCTTCCATACCGGTCGCGATTCGATGTCGTAGGTCTCCAGGTGCTCTCGAATCGTCTCGGGTGACACCCCGAACGACTCGGGCACGAGCACCGCGGTGAGCCAGTGGGTGTTGAAGTGACCGTCGGGCTCATCGATGAACTCGATCCCCTCGGGCTCGAGCGCAGAGCGATACCGAGCGTAGTTGGCTCGGCGCGCCTGCACCTTCGCATCCAGACCTTGCAGCTGCGCCACACCCATCCCGGCCAGGAGATTGCTCAGCCGATAGTTGTAGCCCACCGTCTGGTGCTCGTAGTGCGCAACCGGTTCACGTGCTTGCGAGGCGAGCCAGCGCGCGCGCGCGACCAGCTCGGTGTCGTCGGCCACGAGCATGCCGCCGCCGCTGGTGGTGATGATCTTGTTGCCGTTGAAGGAGAGGATCGCACTGTGGCCAAACGACCCCGCGGGACGGTTGCCGACTCGGGCGCCCAAAGACTCCGCCGCATCCTCGATTAGGGGAACCTCGTACCGTTCACACAGTGGTTCGATCTGAGAATAATCGGCGCACTGTCCGTACAAATCGACCGCCACCACCGCGGCCGGGAGGCGCCCGCGCTGGGCGTCGAGCTCGAGCTGCTCGGCGAGGGCGGCCGGGTCCAGGGTCCAGCTCCCCACGGCCGAGTCGATGAAGACCGGCTCGGCCCCTCGGTAGCGCACCGCATTGGCGGTGGCGACGAAGGTCAGTGTCGAAACGTGGACACGGTCACCGGACCCCACTCCGGCCAGTCTCAGCGCCAAATGGAGCGCAGCCGTCCCACTCGAGAGCGCGGCGCCGGCGGCACGGCCGGTTCGGCTGGCCGCACTCCGTTCGAATTGTTCCACGTGCGGACCGAGCGGGGCGATCCAGCCCGAATCGAAGGCATCCACCAGCGCCTCACGTTCGGCTGGGCCTACATCGGGCGGGGAGAGATAAACCCGTCGGCGGAGGTCGCCCATTGCGAGCGCAGCATACCCGAACCAGAGACGACCGATTTACCCTCGCGACGGCGTATTTCGCAGGAAACTGGACGTGGTGTGGACCGTGTTGGGAGCGTTGCGGACCACCACCAGCGGCGAGCCGGGCCAAACCCCAAACTACTTCCACCCCGGGGGGTCTGGTACTGTGAACTCCAAGACGTCGCAGGTCGTCGACCGGATGGACTCGAGCATGACACGATCGGTATGGGCTCTAGTGACTGTCGCCTGTGCGTCGCTCGCGGTGTTGGGCTGTGGGCGTGGAGGGCTGATATTCGCGGACGGCACCAGCGGCGCCAGCTCGACGAGCAGCGG
>JAHZJA010000031.1 GCA_022601155.1 Deltaproteobacteria bacterium
GACTACATCCAGACCAAGAAGTTCGGCGACAAGAACTTTCGCACCCGGCGGCTGCGGGTGCAGGCCCTGGGCGGGCTGGACTGGGCGATCAATCCCAAGCACCGCCTGGGGCTGACGTTCACCGGATCGCCGAGCTTTCTCAATCGCTCGTACCGCCGACCGTCGGGCGGCAACCTGGATCCCGATGTGTTCGGATCCAACCCCAACGCCAATCCGCTGGGTGGGGCCTCGACGGTCGCCAACGGGGTGGTCGACGGCGCGTTCGGCTGGGACGTCGCCACCGCCCACGGGGGCAACTTCGAGTACCTGGGTCGTGTCGCCAAGGACAAGATCGAGATCGACGCCAACCTCGGCTACCTGTACACCACCTTCGACGAGGCATGGCGTCTGGACGACCCCTCGCTCAAGAACAGGACCGCCACCGAGGAGCGTGATGCACAGGGCGGCAGTCTGTTTACGCTGCTCGACCGCGAGGGACGCCTGGATCTGGTCGACGGCGTGACGGAGGCGTGCAACGACGCCGATCTGCCGGGGCTGACTTGCCCCGTACGCTCGTGGCGCTCGGGCGGCATCGGGCAGTACGCCAAGGATCGCTCGTGGCGTGTGTCGGGCCGGTTCGGGCTGACCCACTTCTTCGAGGCGGCGGGCTCCCACCAGCTGCAGTACGGCGCCCAGATGACCCACGACGTGCGGCACCGACGGCTACAGTTCTCGGGGCGCAACGACAGCGGCTTCTACGACAACTGCGCGGCCAATGGGCTCGAGGGTGATGGCGGTGAGTGGTGCTACGACCGCAGTCGCGACGAGTACGAGATCCGCGTCGATCGGCCGGGCCAGGTCGACAACCACCGCATCGTCTTCGCCGACACCGACAATCCCAGTCGACGCATCACGCAGGGCTTTGGCCGGGTGCGGCACGAGCAGGGTGACCTGCGGGCGCTCGCCACCGGGCTGGGCAACGGGGTGCGCGTGGGGGCCTACGACGAGACCGTCTCGTCTCAGAACTATGGCGCGTTCCTCCACGACCGCTGGGCGCTGGCCTCCAACCTGTTCCTCGACGCGGGCCTGCGCTGGGAGGGCCAGGACATGCGGGACGTGCGAGGGCGTCGGGCGTTCTTCCTCAAGGACAACGTCGCGCCACGGGCAGGCCTGGTCTACGACTGGACCGACGAGGGGCGCAGCCGGCTGTACGGTGGCTACGGCATGTTCTTCCAGCAGCTGCCGCTCGCGCTGCTCAACCGTGTCTACGGCGGCATGGTGGAGGTGGTCCGCACCTACGACAACAACGCCTGCAACGGAAAGTCGATCGAGACGGTCGACGGAGAGCGGTTCCTCAGCGACCAGGGGCAACCCACGCAGTATTGCGTCGACAGTGCGCAGGCGACCTCCGGGCTGACCGAGGGCGCCACCGTGCCGCGGCTGCGCGGGCAGTTCGATCACGTGTGGCAGATGGGCTACGACCAGGAGGTCATCGAGGACCTCACCATCGGCGTGCGGTGGCTTCATCGGAGCCTCGGGCGTGCGGTCGAGGATGTCTCCACCGACGGCGGCAACAACTACATCATCGCCAACCCCGGCGAGGGAGTGGCGGCCGAAGACGTCGCGCGTCAGCAGGCTCAGTGCGAAGAGATCTCGGGGCAGCTCGATGCCCTGATGGACGACGACCCTCAGACCGGAGACATGGCCCGCGCTCTGCAGCGTTGCCGGTTCTTGGCCGACTCGTACAGCGCGGTGGGGAACATGTACGACCGCCCGGTCCGCAACTACGACGCCTTCACGTTTCAGTTCAACAAGCGCATCGCCGACGGTTGGCTGCTGATGGGCAGCTACACCTACGCGCGGCAGATCGGCAACTACGACGGCTTCGTCGACCCCGTCTCGGGGGCGATCAACGTGGGCGGCTCGCTGCAGTTCAACACCCCCGAGCTGGTTCGCAACAGCTTCGGCCCGCTGTCGTACGACTCGCCCCACCGCATCAACCTGGACGGCTTCTATACGTTCGACCTGGGCGACTCGGGGCAGCTGCTGCTGGGCGGGAGCATCCGGTTCCGATCTGGCTTTCCGATCTCCATGCGGGGCGGGAGCAACCGGTTCGCGGGGTCGTTCCCGATCTACGTGCTGCCGCGTGGCTCGGGTGGTCGGGTCAAGCCCAACTACCAGGTCAACGCCAACGTCCAGTACGCGTACCCGCTCCCGGGCAGCCTCGCGCTGACGGTCGGCGCGCGGCTGGTCAACCTCACCAACGCCAAGGCCGTGCTCCGGGTCGACGACATCTACACCTTCGACAACGCCCGTGCGATCGCGGGAGGTGACCTGCGCGACCTCAAGCACGCCAAGGTTCAGTCGGCGCGCAACCCCTCGGAGTTCTTCAACGGCGAGATCCTCAAGCGCCAGGGGAACTTCGGCACCGAGACCGCGTTCCAGATCCCCATGTTCGCCCAGATCGACGTGGGTCTCGCGTTCTGACGGTTCGAGCGTGAGCCCAACGGACGAGCAGCGTGGCCCAGGTGGAACCCGGGTTCACGCTGCTTCGTTCGACAGGGAGGGGCTGCGGGTATCCGATGGTCGTCGATACGCCAGCCCTCAGCTGTCGTCATCGGTGCCAGGCGGACGCAGCGGGCGAGGCAGGGTCTCGGTCCACGCGTTGGCGTACAGGTCGCTGCGCACGGCGAGGTATCCCGGGTAGGCACGGATCGCCTGGTCGTTGCGGGCGGTGTCGATGGTCACGAACGTGAATGTCTCCGAGCCCTTGGCGACGACGGTGCCGGTCGGGTCGATCGCGATCGAAGGACCGCCCAGTGGCGCACCGAGCTCGGGGCGGGGCCGGTTGACCGAGACGATCCATACGCCGGCGGTGCGGGCGGTCGCACGCATGACCAGCTCCCAGTTGTCGATCGTCTCGGGGTCGGTCGCTCGCGGATGACACACCAGCCGCGCTCCGCGGGACGCCAGCACGTGCGCACCGTGGGGCCGCTGGATGTCCGAGCAGATCTGGATGCCCAGCGGTACGCCGTCGAGCACCATCATCGGCAGGGCGCCCGAGCCGGCCTCGTAGTGGTCGGCCTCCCAAAACCCTGGCTCCTGGGGAAGGTGGAGCTTGGCGTAGCGGCCCCGCTCGGCCCCGGTGGCGTCGACCAACACGGCGTGGTTTTGACGCTGGCCCGATATGGGATCGACCACGATCGCGCCGCCGAGCACGGCGATGC
>JAHZJA010000326.1 GCA_022601155.1 Deltaproteobacteria bacterium
GCTAGCCGAGGTCCACTTCCAAGCCGAGCGACTGGTGGCTCGCGGAGGGCTCTACCGATGGCGGCGATGAGGATCGTCGCCCTGGTGGGTGGCATCGCAGAGCGCTCCGCCCGACGTACGGTCGGCGATGCACAGCTGAAGACGTTCGCGAGTTCACGGCACGGAGGTGTGGGTGAGCAGCGCCGCCTACTCGAGAGCATACGGCACGGCGGCATCGACGAAGTTTGGATACTTACCTGTTGGATCGGCCACTCGGAAGGTAGGGCGATCGTTCGCGCCTGCCGGAAGCACGGAATCGCTGTGAGGCGGTTCCCCGGTGTGGGGCGGCTTCCCGAGAAAGTATGATGACCATCCCGCGCCGGCTCGTTCGGATGTCACCGGTCGGCGCGGGCTCGTGGAATACTCGGACGCAACAGGCAGGAACCACGAACATGACCAACTACGCCGCAGTCAGAACGGACCGAGATCTTCGACCTCTCATCCTGAAGGAGGCCTACGCTGGCCGACTGCGACAGGGTTGGGGCTGGGAAGACCATCACGATCTTCACCTCATTCGAACTCGCCGTCTCGCCGGCGAGACACTATCGGACGACGAGCGCGCGGCTTGGGGCAACCGACGCCTACTCGAGCAGGCGTGGAACGGCCTCCAAGAGGGCGATGTACTCGTACTGCCCAACCTCCCCGAACCCGGGACATGGCTGCTGGCACGAATCACCGGCGACTATCGCTTCGATCGCACGGGTGAGTTCCTGGGGCATGGCCACGTGCGCCCCATCGAGGTCCTACGCACGCCTGACCGCCGGCCAGCGGTGGTGCACCCTACCGGCGAGTTCGTGACCGCTGGCCTTCGACGATCCATGTGTTGCCAACACCGAATGTGGTCGCTCGACGGTCACGCGGATGCGCTCGAGACCATCATCGAAGCACTGGCCGGGGGAGCCGCGATCGACATCCCGACACCCATGGAGCAGCGGCTCGAGCGCTTCACCGCGAACATGCGTGAGCGTGCCTACGCCCTCATCGACGAGACCTTCGGCGGTGCCGAGCTCGAACAACTCGTACTTCGGGTTCTCCGCTCCCGCTATCGCGCTGCCCATCCCAAGGCCCGAGTCCTGCACAAGGGAGGTCGGGGCGAACATGGCATCGACGTCCTGGTGGAGTTACCCGATCCCCTCGGGGTCGACTTGAGGATCGGGGTCCAGGTGAAGAAACACGATGGTGTCGAGTGGTCGAAACAGAGCCTCGCCCAGCTCCGTGAGGCGCGAGACCACTGGGGGATCCACGCGGGAGTTGTCTTGACCACGGCACCGGACTTCACCGAAACATTCGAGACTGCGCGCGCGGAGCTGGAGGACGACTTGCGAATCCCCATTCGTGTGATTCTTCGCGAAGAGTTCGTAGATATGGTGCTAACCAACCTCGTGGATAGGCTGGCAACCGAGTAGCAGTCAGGTCGGACAGGAACTTTACAGGGCGCCAACAACCAGATAGCTCCTCTCCGTGAATGAAAACGCCGAGCTGCAGGTCAACGCGGCCATCGCCCGCAACGGACGCCTGAGTGGCCGAGCCGTTGACCGCGATCACGCGGCAACAGCCGCCGACATCCTGGAGCAGCTGTTGCCCGACGCCGACGCCAGGGCAGCGGTGGCGAGGGTACTGGCGGAGCTCGTTCGACATGCCCACGCTCGGGGCGACCGGACGTGGGCGGTGAGCTTGTTCGCGGATCTCGTGAGGCTCAACGTCGGCCGTGTCCACGCCGCGGTCGTGCTCGAGGGGGTCCTGTTCCTCGAGCTCGACCCTCGGCTCGTCGACGAGTCGACGCGGGACGAGCTCGGCCCTCGTCTTCATCGTGCGACCGAGTTCAAGGCGACGGGGCCTGCTCTCGAGGTCTACGTTCCCGCGGAGGAGGTGACCACATGGTGGCCTCGGCTCAGGGAGAGCTCGCTGGCCTTCGTCGACAAGGCGGCGGCGATGAACACGTCCTTCTCGCGCGCCCACTCTCCGGGGGTGTTGGCTCATCTCGGTCTCGTGCTCGGGCAAGATCTCCCCACTCCGGCTCCGCGGAGCCCAGCCGACGACGAAACCCCAGACTCGGCCTCGACGCCGGACCAGGCCGAGAGCTTGGAGGAGCTCGAGCTGTTCCTGGCCGAGTCAGGGCGTTCCCATCGGGAGTTCTTCGTGCCCATCGTTCGCGCCATCGCGGACCTGGGCGGCAGCGCGCGCAAGCGAGAGGTCGTCGGTCGGGTCCGGGAGTTGCTGTCCAGCCAGCTCTCCCCCAAACAGCTCGACTACCTGGAGAACAACAACCGCTTCGGCTGGGCCCGTTTCGGTCTCAAGAAGCACGGGGCCGTGACTGGTGAGTATGGCCGGTGGGAGCTCACCTCGCTCGGATGGGAGTACGCGAAGGCCCATTCCGGCGATCCTCTCACGATCACGCTGGACATCCGCGAAGCGAAACGCCCGTCACGGTCCAACGCGGTGACGGAGTCAGTCGAGGTCAGCAGCTTTCGCACCTATCAGACCCCGGCCCTGAAGGCGATGGCCGAGGGGGTTACGGCGAAGCACGAGATCCTCGAGCACATCGAGCGGGAGATCGGTGAGCATCTGCTGGCGGGAGATCGGCGTCGGATGCCCAGCGGGCAAGAGGTCTGGAGGTTTCGCGCCGCATGGGCCCTGTCGAACCTGGGAAAGGACGGTCTCGCCCGCAACACGGGTTCCGCCGAGTGGTCGATCACCGACACCGGACGCGAGCGGCTGGAGACCGAAGGCCCCAAGTGGCGCGCCTCGGCGTTCCGCGGGTCCAAGGCGAAGGTGCTCGTGGAAGGCGGAGGACAGCCAAGCCCTGTTGCAGCCCCGCAAGGCGCTCCATCCCGGGGTTGGAGTGAGCTGCAATCCCAGATCTCTCGCTCATTGTACGACCAGATCGACGCACGCCTGCGCCCCGACCTTGGGCCATCGCCGGACATCCCCCTTGCCCGCAACGTCATCCTGTACGGACCTCCTGGGACGGGCAAGACCTATCTCGCCAAGCAGATCGCTCGCGCGCTGACCAACGAGGACGAGGTGAGCGAAGAAGGACGCATTCGCCTCGTCCAGTTCCACCCGAGCTACGCGTACGAAGACTTCGTCCAGGGTCTTCGGCCCGACCTCAAACACACTCAGCTTCGGTACGAGCGGCACGAGGGGCCGTTCCTTCGGGTCGCGGCGGCGGCCGAGCAGGAACCCGATGCGTTCTTCGTGCTCGTCATCGACGAGATCAACCGCGGCGATCCGGCGCGGATCTTCGGAGAGCTGCTCTATTCGCTCGAGTACCGTGAGGAGGCAGTCACTCTGCCCCAGGGCGGCGAGCTGCGGGTCCCGGCAAACCTGATCGTCGTGGGGACGATGAACTCGGTCGACCGCAGTGTGGCCCTGGTCGACTATGCGTTGCGGCGACGCTTCGGCTTCGTTCGAGTCGAGCCCGACCCCGAGGTGATCGCGAGCGTGCGCGGACCCGGGCTGCTCGCCGACATCGGACCCAGCGTGCTCGAGCGCTTCAACGACTGGATTCGTGAGCGCCTCGGACGCGACTACGTATTGGGGCACAGCTTCTTCATCGCGCCCACGATCCCCGACGGTGCCGAAGATGCCTTCGCACGGTTATGGGCGACGGACGTGCGGCCACTGCTGGAGGAGTACTTCTACGGCGACGAGGCGGGTCTGGCCGATGCCATGCGCCGCTGGCAGACCATCGTCTCCGAAGAGAAGGCCGCGTCCAAGGACGTAGAGCAGGAGGATGACGAAACCCCGGAGGCACCTCCCGAGTGAACGAGGTCGTCTACACCGGAGAACCATTCCCGGCCTCGCGTGCCGACGAGGCTCGCCTACGCCAACACCTCGGGGGCTGGGTACGGCGGGAAGGTCCTTTGCTTCGAATCGACAAGGTCGTCGGTCAGGTGCGGATGGACCGGGACCGCACGTTAGTCATTCGCTCGCGGAAGGCGGATGGGGCGTCGCTGCTGGCGTGGCTCGCCCATGCCGATCCGCAGTTGGCGGCACTCCGAATGCTCGGGACGACGCCCCGGAGCGCCGAAGATGGTGGATTCGGCTCCCTGATCGCACGCGTGTTCTGCCTCGAGACCTGGCGTGCGATCCAGACCACGGGCTTGCTGCGGAGCTACCATCGCCGACAAATCCGCGCCGCCACGATCCGGGGTCGCATCGACTTTTCGCAGCTCTCCCGCGGTGGCGGCAACCTGGGGCGCATTCCCTGCGTCGTGTTCGCACGCCTCCCCCAGACACCGCTGAACCGACTCCTTGCCGCCGCGACGCAGCGGATCGAGCACGACACCGAGCTCCGTCGAGCGGCTGGCGCGAGTCTGGCGATGCTGAGCACCGCCCTCGCAGAAGTCCCGCCGCTCGTGACCACCGCTGAGCTCGCTCGGCCTCCGTCGTTGTCACGATTGGAGCAGCCGTTCGCTGCGAGTGCTGCGCTCGCGGGCCTGCTCCTTTGCGGCAACGGCCTCGACGACGGGCGCCAAGTCGGCGGCCCTGCGTTGGTCGTCGTGATCTCGAGGCTGTTCGAGTGCACCGTGGTACGTGCCTTCCGGGATGCGAGACTGCGGCTCAGCACCCAGCACCCGGTGGAGGTCCGGTATGCGGGGCCACATTCGACGACGGGACGTAGCCCCATGCGAATCGATCTGCTCCTCCACGACCTTCCAGGGGGACCCGTCATCGTCGATGCCAAGTACAAGACGAAGATCACGTCGTCCGACTTGCAGCAAATGGTGACCTACTGCTGGGCCACAGGGGCAAGACGAGCCGTGCTCGTGGTGCCGGCGGGCTCCGTTCAAGATACGCGGACCATCGTGCTCGAGAACGCGTTCGACGAGCAAATCGAGGTTGCGGTCGCGGAGCTTCAGCTGGGGGCGCGACATCTCGGGGGGTGGCAACGCGCAGGCCAGCAACTGGTCGAGCAAGTGGTGCAACGCTCGCGATGATCCATAGGACAGCCCCGTCGGCGCCTCTGTCGCCGAGCCGGAGATTGGCCGAGGCCGTTCGTGGCGCAGGGGTCGATGCCCGTCGCGCGCTCGAACAGCTCCGCGCGGAAGAGTGATCCATCCCTCCCGTTCGGTTCATGCCCGGCGTGTACTTCCAGCCTCCAGTGGGAGGTCGTGGAAATCGTGGCGTTGTGGCATGGATGGCTGCGGACGAAGCGGTCGAGCAGGATGCTCTGCTGGATGCGTTTGGTGGAGTCCTCGAGCACTTCTGGACCCTCGCGCTAAGTTCAAGGTTCCCAGAACGCACATTCCGCTTCGAGCGTGCCGACGGCCTGTTCAACGAGGAAGGTCCCTGCTTGACGTTCTGTCAAGAGCGATAGACGGCGGAGCCGTCGAGGCTGACCGAACCGTACCGTTGTCTCCGGCGCGGGATTCCTGGGCTGCCAGCGCGCAGCTGCGGCCCATGACATTCGGCACTGCCGCGGCCCATGACATTCGGCAGCGAGCGCGGTGCCGCGGCCCATGACATTCGGCAGCGAACGCGTCTCAGCTGCGCGCTCCATGGGATCTTCTTGCTGCAGCGCCCACTCTCGTACAGCCTCCGCCCTCGCATGCGTGCGCAGGCCCGCCCCGGTTCCGCTACGACCGGGTACCAACCGCCAGGGACAAGGCCAACCTGCTCCGAGCCATCGACTTCGCAGCTAGCACCGTTCCCATGGCGATTCTGGGACTCATCGATCTCTCGGAGTCGCGACTCGACGCCTGGCGCAAGCGTCGTCTTCGTTGCCAAATCGATGACCGCGATAGCTGCCCGCGTGCTGGCCCAGGTCGAGATACCTGAGTCGAACTCGATGATCGGGGCGTTCTGGAGATCCCTTCGGCACCAATGGCTCTACTTGCATGACCTGGATTCTCTGGCGACAGTACGGCGCTTGGTCGACTTCTACATCGCGGAGCACAACGCGGTGATTCCCCACGCCGCGTTCGATGGCCAAACCCCGGACGAGATCTACTTCGACCGCCCTTCGGTTGCGTCCGAACTCTCGGCGCGCCGCACAGCGGCTCGCTCGGCTCGTCTCGACCTCAATCGGTCGCGGTCGTGCGAGGTATGTCGTCCACCGCCAACGAACCGGCCGACTGCCCCCTGAACGCCGTAGATCACCACGCTACACCTCGCGCGCACTTGCGACGCGTTTCCTGCCAAATGTCATGGGCCACAGCAGGGCGCAAACAACCGATGAGAAACGAAGGCATGGGGCACGGGGCGGTGTTACGTCGGCGCGAGGGTTTCACCACGGGCTGTTAGCACCTCGATGACGGGACGCCCGATGGGATCGCCCGACACAGGCCGATGGTGCGCGACCTTGATCGACTCCACTACCGCCGTGCGGTACCGCTCCCTGCCTCTGGTAGCCTTCGATCCTACAGCGACGTCAACCTATATACGGGTGACGTCAGTCCCTGCTCCTATCACTTCCGCCCTCGCCGACTCGGGCGGGAACCGCTGAGGGTCGGCTATGCTCGTAATCGATAATCCGGGGATGAGACATCGGCTACCCACTCACACAAACCCCACAAGCTCTGCGTAGTAGGCCCACAGCGGTGGAGGCGCATATTTCTCGTACTTCACATCTCCGATATGCTTCATTCCATGGCCAGGATAAGTAGGCCGGAGGACATGTCGCCCCCGCTGGAGCCCATCATCGAAAAACTCCAGGACGATCTACTGGAAGCGCGCAAGACGTTGGCGCTACTCCGTCGGCAACTGACCCCCACGGTCATCGAAGACTACGCGCTCCTCGACCCCAACGGTGAGGTTCGGTTATCGGAGTTGCTGGAACAACAAGCCGATCTCCTGGTCGTTCACAATATGGGGCTGAGCTGCAACTACTGCTCGATGTGGGCTGACGGATTCAACGGACTTCTACGGCATATCCAGCGGCGCACGGGGTTCGTGGTGGTGTCAGCCGATCCACCCGATGAACAACAGCGAGCCCGAACACAACGAGGCTGGCGTTTCCGCATGCTCTCCGACCCCGCGGGGCGGTTCACCAACGATATGGGGTTCATTCGCGAGCACGAGGGAACCACGGGGCCGTGGCCTGGCGTCTCGTCGTTCAGGCGAGGACCCCGGGGCGAGGTTCAGCGCGTCGCATCAGCGAGTTTCTGTCCTCACGACGAGTTCTGTTCGGTCTGGAACCTATTTGACTTGCTCGAGCACGGCGCGGCCGATTGGCAGCCCGTGTAGTGATTCGAGCCATAGCACCGTGAACCCGAGAAACGGTCGAACCATCGGGCTGAACGAGCAACACAACATGTCTACGTTGAGCGATAAAAACACTGACGTCGCCGTAATAGGCGTAGCGTGCCGATTTCCTGGAGCGTCGTCCGCGAGCGAGTTCTTCGAGTTCCTGCTCCGAGGGAATTGCGCCATCGGTCCCCCTCCTCCCGCCCGAAGAATGAGCGGACCCGAGTACGCTGGCGCCTTCCTGGACGGAATCGACCAATTCGACGCAGCGTTCTTCAAGATAAGTCCGCGCGAGGCCAAGAGCATGGATCCCCAGCAGCGACTCCTGCTAGAGCTGGCATGGGAGGCGCTCGAGCACGGCGGAATACCTCAGTCCTCGGTTGCCAACAGCCCAACCGGCGTCTTCATCGGAATCTGTGGCAGCGAGTACAGCCATCTGGCGGGCGGGGTCGACGACTACGAGCTCGTCGACAAGTACTTCGGCAGCGGCACGGCCACGAGCGTGGCGGCGGGGCGGATCTCCTACGCACTGAATCTCCAAGGCCCCTCGTTGGCTGTCGATACCGCGTGCTCATCGTCCTTGGTCGCCGTGCACCTCGCGGTGCGAAGCCTACGGCAAGGCGAGTCTCGATTGTGTCTGGTGGGCGGGGTCAACCTCGCGCTCACCCCTGCGGTCGCGGTCTACGCCTCGCGAGTTGGGGCTCTCTCGCCCAGATCCAGCTGCCGAGCATTCGACGACGCCGCCGACGGCTACGTTCGCGGAGAAGGTGGCGGGCTCGTCGTGCTCAAGCTCCTTCATCGTGCGATCGAGGACAACGACCGAGTCCTTGCCGTCATTCGGGGGAGCGCCATCAACCAGGACGGACGTACGGCCGGCTTGACCGCTCCCAATGGCTCTGCACAAGAATCGGTCATCTCCGCTGCGCTCGACGACGGTGGGGTCTCCGCGGGCGCGGTCGCGTACGTGGAGGCGCACGGAACGGGTACGCCCCTCGGCGACCAAGTCGAGGCCGGCGCCCTCGGTAGGGCCTACGGCCAAGCCCGGAAGGGTCGAGAGCCACTGTTGATCGGCTCGGCCAAGGCCAACATCGGCCACCTCGAAGCGTCGGCAGGGATCGCAGGCCTCATCAAGGTCATCATGGCCATGCGGGGAGCCCAGCTTCCTCCGCAGATCAACATCGAACGACCCAACACCCAGATCCCGTGGACTTCGCTGGGGCTGTCGCTCCCCCGGACTCGTACTTCATGGCCTCCCGGTGAGGGACCACGCACTGGAGCCGTCAGCTCGTTTGGGGCGAGCGGCACCAACGCCCACGTCGTCCTCTCGCAGCCGCCTCCTCGTTCGCCTGCGGAGCTGGTTGGGCCGAGCACCGTCGACCTGCTCCTGCCTCTATCCGCCCGCTGCTCGCAGGCTCTACGGGAACTCGCCCATGTATGTCTCGATCGATTGGATGAGCTCGGCGACGATCACGAGTCGACGCTCGAGCTATGCCGAGGGATGGCACTCCGGCGAACCCATCACCCCGTTCGTCTGTGTGTAGCGGGAAGCACCAGCCACGAGCTCGCGACCGCGCTGAGGCAGCGTCTCGAAGACGACGAGGTGCAAGCACGCTCGGCGGGTCCTCCGACAACCACGACCGCATTCGTGTTCTCCGGCCATGGCGCCCACTGGAGGGGTATGGGGGCGGCGCTGGCTCCCTACCCTCGTGCCCAACAGATCTTCCAACGCCTAGAGCCCGTCGTCCACCGCCACTTGGGGTGGTCGCTGACCGAAGAGCTGAGCCCGAACCGAGCCACCAGGAGCCCCGCTGACGATTTCATCGCGATCCAGGTTTGTCACTTCGCGGTCCAGGCCGCCCTCCATCGCCTCTGGCGGCAATGGGGAATTCACCCCGCAGCCGTCGTCGGATCCAGCGTCGGCGAGGTTGCAGCGGCCGAAGCATCGGGAGCCATCGACCTCGAGACCGCCATGTCCTTGGTCATCGAGCGCGCCACGCTGCTCGCACGATCCGAGGTGAGAGGCGGAATGATGGTCGTCGGGCTGCCGGTCGATGTGACGGAGCGTCTCATCCAGCGCTGGCACCCGAGGCTGGTCATCGCTGGAATCAACAGCTATGAGACGACCCTCGTATCGGGAGAAGCCGAAGCAATCGAGGAGCTCACCGAGCAACTCGAAACACGGGACATCTTCCATCGAATCGTCCCGACCAGCGCGGTGGCCCCCCATAGCCCGCTCGTCCACCCGCAGGCACCCCGGCTACGAGCAGCGCTGAAAGACCTTCGTCCCGCGGCGAGCGATCTGCGTATCGTGTCCACGGTCACCGGCCGAACGGTCGCCGGGCCCCAGCTCGATGCATCGTATTGGGCACGAAACCTCAGTCAGCCCATCCGCTTCGCAGATGCCATCACCCACCTCGCAGAGCAGGGATACCAACTCTATGTCGAGATCGGAGCCAAGCCCGTCAGCAAGCGAGCCATCGAGCAGACACTGGCCGGTCGAGCCCGCCCCGGGGTCGTCGTCGCCTCACTCCACCCGCCCCTGAGCGCCCCCGCGGTGCTATGTCGTGGCCTCGCGACGCTGTACGAAAGAGGGCTCGATCCAGACTGGAGCGCGATCTACCCGGGCGCCGGGCCGTGGGCGCCGCCCCCTCCCTACCCATGGCAACGCACCCGCCATTGGCTGACGGAGCTGGCTCCACGCGACGCTTCACCACCCGCTCGCAGTCCCGTGGCGCGCCTGCCCTCCTCTTCGCGTGATCTGCTTCGAGAGCACAACGAGTGCGTCAGCGCGTGGGACGACGAAGGTGTCGATTCCATCAACATGGGACAGCTCGCGCCATTGGTGGTGCTGGCCCCCGACGGATCCGCTGCCTTCTACGTGGATGTCCTCGAGCGGACATGCGTCGTGTGGGCGTACATTGGCGACCCCGCCCGATTCACCGAACACGTGGGATGGCTGTACGCTCACTGCGGCGAGCACGATCTCCGGATGTTGTTGGTGGCCACCGATACGGATAAAGGTCCGCTGGGGGAGCGAGGGTTCGGCTCCGTCCCGCTCGGTGTGCTGCATCGAATCGAGCCTCTCTCGGAGTTTCGGCTGAGCGGGACCCATATGCGCCGGCTGCGATCGCAGCTTGCCCGGTATGCACGCTCCGGTGCTGGAGTCACCGCGGAGGTCCATCCCGAGGACCTCGACGACGGAACCCGGGCGGAGACACTGGCGCTCATCTCCAGCTGGCAACAGCTGAAGGGCGGGCCGGTCCGTGCCGTAGAGCTAGTGTA
Organism: Deltaproteobacteria bacterium; assembly: GCA_022601155.1. Classification (GTDB taxonomy): domain Bacteria; phylum Myxococcota_A; class Polyangia; order Nannocystales; family Nannocystaceae; genus Paraliomyxa. Next base: position 10,513 of record JAHZJA010000326.1, read on the forward strand.
CCAGTGCCTCGCCGACGGAAGCCCCATCGCGCCTCGACGCATGTTCCTCACGCACACCAACGATCGACTCGACTCCGTTGTGCTGTTGACGCCCTTCGGTAACCGGCACGGCTACCTGCTCGATCTCGAGTTCTACTCGCCGCGATGTCCACCCGGCTGCAATGAGTTCGCGATCGTCGAGATCATCGAGAAGCTCACCCGAGAAGGGTACCGCACGCTCAGCCTGGGTGGCAGCTACGTCGATACACACGAACGGCACACACGATTCAAGCGCAAGTTCCGTCCGCGTGAGATCATGCTCCGTCTATACGGAGACCAAGGCTCCCTCCCCCGCGGCCTCTCGGTGTTCGTGCGCTCGATGACCACGGGTGCATCGTTTCGTACCAAGTCCAGGCCGGTTGCTTCGCTCGAGGACATCGCCGGCGCTCGAAGGGCCACAGTCACATCACCGGCCCTGCATCCATTGGTGCAACGCAAGCTCTCGCTCGCTGGCACGGCGATCGTCTTCGAGGGAAGCATCGACGCCACCGATTCCATCGTCGCTCACCATCGGATCCAGGGGTCGGGTGTACTCCCGGGAGCAGCGGTGCTCGAGATGGCCTTCGCGAGCCTGCGCCTGGCTTTTCCCAGCAAGAGTTACATGCTCTGCGACTTGGTCCTGCTACAGCCCATCGTCGTCGAGGAGGATGCTGGCACATACGATCTCCAGGTCATGCTCACCCCGCGGAGTGACGTCGTCGAATTCGAGCTGTTTTCGCGACATGATGCGGTCACCGACGGGTGGGTCCGGTGCGCTCGCGCCGAAGCCCGGCCCTCGTCCACGTGCCCGGCCCTCGAGGAGCCACCCCGTCAGGGATGGCAAGACATCGACGTTCGCGAGATCTATGCGGTGCTCGAAGCAAGCGGCATCGACTATGGTCCGTCCTATCGCGGCCTACTGTCCGTGCAGCACAACGACGACCGACTGCGCGGTCGGGTCTGCCTGCCGCCCTCGGAAGCCGCCGAGGAATCCGTCGGATACATCATTCACCCCGCGATCCTCGACGCTTCGTTCCTGGCCCTGAGCGCCGCGATCGGACCGGAGGCGCGCGATGAACTCCACCTGCTCCATAGCGTCAGTCAGGCCGTCCTCTTCGCTCCCGTCACACGCTCATGCGTCGTGCATGCCAGGTTGGGAGACGCTACTTCTGCAAACATCCGTACCGCTGACATCGATCTGCTCACGCCGCAAGGCGTCCGTGTCGCGAGCTATCGAGCGCTTCTCACCCGGCCAGCCCCGCCCTTCCGCGATGTCCGGCGCCGTCGGTCCGTCCCCGCCGTGCATGCGCTGGATTGGGTCGAGAGCGCACTCCCGCCGTCGACATCCTCGGGTCCCCAGGGCTGGCTGGTCGCGGGCGCCGACCCCGAGCTCATGCGATCCGCCACCGCTCGTCTTCAGAGCGCGGGTGGGCTCGTGCGATCGGTGCCAGGTGGATCTCGCAAGGCGTGCATCCAAGCGCTGTGCGCTTTGCGCGAGAGCGAGCTCGAGGGGATCGACCGGGTGGTGCTGCTGCCCGATGCAGACTCGGACTTGGCGAGTCAGGACCCGCTGACCGCAGCCGAGGTGCCCGCCCTCGCTCGAAGCATCGCACAGCGCCTCGGCCCGAAGGCCCTGTGGATCGTGACCCGGGGCGCGACTGAGGTACATCCCGAGCAGCACCTGGGCTCGGCGATGGCGGATGCTGGACTATGGGGGCTCGGCGCCGTGCTACGCAATGAGCATCCCGAGTGGTGGGGAGGCCTGGTCGATCTCGACCCCGACGTGGGGGCGGCCAGCGGAGCAGAGGCACTCGTCGCAACATGCGGCACCAGCTCCACCGAAGATGCATGGCGAGTCACCTCCGATGGCGTGCTCGTCCCGCGGGTACGCACCAGTCGGATCGAAGCGTCGCAGACCGTCGAGCTCGAGGCGGACGCCTACTACGTCGTCACCGGGTGGAGCGGAGGCATCGGCCAGGCACTCGTTCCGTGGCTCATCCGCAGGGGTGCACGTCACCTCGTCCTGCTCGCACGTAGTTCCCCCTCGGCCATGCTCGCCCGCCGCCTCGATGACTGGCGCGAAGCTCATGGAGTCGAACTCGAGGTATGGGAGTTCGACGTTGCCGATACGGACCAGGTCGAGCGTCATTTCCTCCGGCTACGCGAAGCAGGTCTTGCCGTACGTGGCATCTTTCACGCCGCGGGTGACCTTTCGGATCGACTGGTCCTCAACAACACGGTAGAGGATTTCGAGATCTGTATGGCGAGCCGGGTCACGGGGACTGTGAACCTCCACCGAGCGACCGTTGGCATGCCGCTACGGTACTTCATGGTGTTCTCGTCGGCCGTGACGCTGTTCGGACCGCCGTCGCAAGGTGCATATGCTGCCGCCTGCGCGATGATGGACCACATCGTAGCGTGGCGACGTAGCCAGGGGCTACCCGCGCTGAGCATCGGCTGGGGTCCCTGGGCTAGCGTCGGTGCGGCGGCCGAGCTCAACCTTGGACCTCGGCTGCGCGACCTGGGGATCGAGAGCCTCGATCCGACCGAGTGCATGCGCCACTTTGGCGACCTACTCGCCGCCGACGCCGAGCACCGCTACGTTGTGCCCGTGGACTGGGAACGGTGGCGCAGCGCCGGAGGGCATGCGGCAGGGGCCGCACTATTCGAAGCCACATGTCCCCGATCTGTGCGGGACGACGACGTCGTGGAGGCCTCCCACGCACACGGTGGTCTCGAGGACCGAGTCCAGTTCCGCGCTCATGTCGTCCGCCGTCTCGCGAGAGCGCTGATGTCCTCCGAAGATGCCATCGATCCCGCACTCTCGCTCGAGGCGCTTGGCCTGGATTCAATCATGCTGGTGGAGCTGCGAGAGCAACTGAGCGCCGACTTCGGCGTCATCCTGCCTCTGATCGACTTCTTCAGCGATCTCAGCGTCGTCGAACTGTGCGATACACTCTACGACGTCATGCCCGCGGTCGCCGACTCGCCATGACCAACAACGCTCACACCCACGACGACGAGCCTGACGAACAGACGCTCGATGGCCACCGCGCCCAGTTCCCCGGGCTGGCTGCAGGACGAAGCCGCACCTACCTGAACTTCGGGGCTCGGGGGCTGATGCCCTCCGCCGCCATCGAGTCGATCCACCGTGGACTGGAGACCCTACAGGTCGTAGGCCCAGCCTCTCGGGCAGGTCAGGCGTGGGTCGACTACGAGGTCCGAACGACCCGCGAGGTGCTCGCGGAGCTCCTCAGCTGCGACCCCTCGTCTGTCGCCATGGTCAACAATGTATCGACGGCGTGCGCGCTGGCGATCTGGGGAACGCCATGGCGGCCTGGTCA
>JAHZJA010000327.1 GCA_022601155.1 Deltaproteobacteria bacterium
CTCGGGACCACCCCCGAGTGCACGCTCTCAGAACTGCCCTTGCGTAGCCCCGCGACCTCCGATGGGCACTCGGGTACGCGTCATGCCGTGCGGTCCGTGTTCCCTTCGTTCGAGTCGGTCGCCAGCGCCCACAGCGAGGCTCCCGCGGTCGTTCAGGGCGAGACTGTCGTCGACTACGTCTCGCTGCGGGCCCAGGCGAGGGCGGTCGCGGCCGTCATCGCCACCCACGGGCCCCACGCTCGCATCGCCCTGCTGCTCGACCCCACGGTCGCCATGCCAGCGGCCATGCTCGGCGTGCTGGCAGCGGGCCAGATCTACGTGCCCCTCGACCCCCGACTACCTCCATCCCGGCTGCTGCAGATCGTCGAGGACGCCGGTCCGGCTGCCCTCATCGTCGCACCCGCCCACCGTGCACTCGCGGTGGCCATCGCCCCGGAGCTCGAACACTACGATCTCTCGGCCGTCGGAGAGGGTGATGACGCCGAGGTGTTGGTCGAGGTCGGCCCCGACGATCCGGCGTATCTGCTGTACACCTCGGGCTCGACGGGCACCCCCAAGGCGGTCGTGCAATCGCAAGCCAACCTGGTGCACCACGCCCGGACCTACGCGGCCAGCGTGGGCATGGGCCCGGGCGATCGCGTCAGCCTCGTTGCCAGCTATGCCTTCGACGCAGCCGTGATGGACATCTACGGCGCCTTGCTGACGGGCGCCTCGTTGCACCTGATCGACGTGCATGGAGAAGGGCTTGGCACGCTTGTCTCATCGCTGCACGCCGAGGCGATCGAGGTCTTTCACGCCACGCCCACCGTCTTTCGCGAGCTGGTGGCGCAGATCGATGCAGGCGCTCCGGCCCCGCGCTTGCGATGGGTGGTGCTCGGCGGCGAGCGGGCGCGCCCGGCCGACATAGACGCGGCGCGTCGCGTGTTCGGGCCCGGCTGTGGGCTGATCAACGGCCTCGGTCCAACCGAGTGCACCGTGGCCCTGCAGCATCGTCTCGATCCGCCGTTGCCAGATCGGATCGTCGAGGTTCCGGTCGGCGTGCCCGTCGACGGGGTGGAGGTCCGCGTACGCACGCCGGTCGGCGATCAACCGGCGCCGTTCGGTGTCGGCGAGCTCGAGCTGCGTGGGCCTGCTGTAGCCCATGGCTATTGGCGACGCCCCGAGCTCACGGCGGCGGCCTTCACCGAGCTCGGCTCGGGCGCACGTGCTTATCGCAGCGGTGACCAGGTGCGCTGGGGGCAGGACGGCACGCTGACGTTCGTCGGCCGTGGAGACACGCAGGTGAAGATCCACGGCCGCCGGATCGAGCTGGGCGAGGTCGAGGCACACCTGCGGACGGCGCCCGGCGTACGGGAGGCCGCCGTCGTCGTTCGGGCGGTAGGCAGTACGTCGCGTCTGGTGGGGGTGTTCGTGCCCCGCATCCAGGGCCACGATCCACGAGAGGCGATCGACGACCACCTGCGGTCGGTCTTGCCCGCGTGGATGGTGCCTTCAGCCTTCGTGGCGCAAGCGCAGCTGCCCCGTACGCCCACGAACAAGCTCGATCGTCAGGCCTTGCTCGCGGTCGCCAGCGACGATGCACGGACGCACCCTCCCGGCTCGGACGCCCGGGCTACGCCCTCGCAAGCACGGGTGCTCGCGCTTTGGTCTCGCGTCCTGGGTGAGCCGCTGGCCCGGCCCCACGCCGACTGGTTTTCGTGCGGCGGCGACTCCCTGACTGCAGTGCAGCTGTCGCGCGTCATTCATCGCGAGCTCGGCCTGGAGGTCTCGCTCGCCGAGCTCTTCGAGGGGGTCACGGCGGCCGACCTGGCCCAGCGCCTGGAAGCCGGAGCGGGCCCCGCCACGCCAACCCGCCGGGCGCGCCTGCACGCTCGACCGCTGCCCGACGATGTCGCTCCGCTGGTGTGCGTGTTGCCGCCCGGAGCTCGACTTCGCATGTTCGATGCGCTCGCCCGCGAGCTGGGCCCGCGGCTATGGGTTCTGCAGCCGCCCGGCCTTGGGCTACGCGGACCGTTGCCCACCCTTGCCGACATCGCCGACGAGTGTCTGAGCACGCTGCCAACTCGACGCCTGCACCTGGCCGGGATGTCCAACGGTGGGCTGCTCGCGTTGGCACTCGCTCGCCAGTGGCCCACCCACTTGCCCAACATCGAGACGATCTGCCTGCTCGACACGCTACCCTCGGCCTGGCTCCGGGCGGATCCATGGTCGCAGCGGGAGCAGGGACGCCGTCGCGCGGCCTTCGTGGCGGATCTATGCGGGTTGCGGGCTGACCCGAATACTCTGGTGGATTCGGGGGCAATCGAGCGAATGCATGCATGGGCTGTCGAGTGTGGGGTTGTCGACCGCACGATGTCGGTGCAGCAATTGCGCGAGATGGCGCGAGTCCACGACCAACACCATGATCGGGTCTGGCGAATACTGTCCGCGGATGGAACCCCCTGGCCTGCCAAAACCACGACACCCCCCATCCATCTGTTCGAGGCGAGCGACCGCGAGGGGCCTTCGCTGGAGGCCGCGTGGCGTCAGCAAATCCCCCACATTCGTCAACACGCGATTCCTGGTGACCATCTCGGTATCCTCGTCGAGCCGCATGTCCCCGCCCTGGCCCGTGCTCTACGCGCGGTGCTGTGGACACGGCGAAGCAACTGATGGTCTCCACGGTCTACAAGGTCGAAGAACTTCTACATCGCAATCGTCGAACGCTCGCGTACCGGGGTCGTTCACGAACCACGGGGGAGAAGGTGATCATTCGGACACCGGCCCCCGGTCGAGGTCCCGCCTCGCTCCGCAGAGAGCTGGAGATCCTCACGTTGTTGGGGGCCGAGCCGCGCTCGATCCATCCACGCGAAGCCGACCTCGAGGCTGCGATGGCCGTGGTCACCCCGGACCCTGGCGGCGCCGTGCTCGAGCCCCTGCTGGTTTCGGGCATCGGTCTGGATGTCGCGCTTGCCCTGGCCAAGAGCATGGTCGAGCGGATCGCCGAGGCCCATCGCGAGGGCGTGGTGCTCAAGGACGTCACCCCGCACAACATGCTCGTCGATCTCAGCGAGCGCCGCGTGAACCTCATCAGCTACGGCATCGCCTCGCGGGTGGCGGTGGAGCGCGACAGCATCAAGCCCACGGCCGGGACC
>JAHZJA010000328.1 GCA_022601155.1 Deltaproteobacteria bacterium
CCGCCGCGAGGGTTCCGATGGCGCCGTCGAGTGCCGACCGACGCACGGTCGTCAGCGTGGCGCCCTGCTCGGCGATCTCGAGGGCTTGCTCGAGGAACGCCCGGGCGTCGGCAAGCTGGCCGCGCTGCCGTTGGACCCGACCGAGGCGCTCGAGCACGACGACAGCGGCCGGGTGCTGGGGTCCGAGGACGTCGCGTGTGGCATCGAGTGCGGTCTCCAGGGGACCGACCGCGTCGTCGACGTCGTCGCGGGCCATGTGGATCTCGGCCAGCCCGAGCCATGCGGGGACCAGCCGCAGCGGGTCGGTCGGCGTGCCTCGCCCGTCTTCGTACTCGATCGCCGCGTGGTAGTGCCCGAGCGCCTCGGCGGGTCGGCCCCGGGCTCGCTCCACGTGCCCGCGCACGATCTCGAGACCGGTCCGCAGCCACACGAACCGCTTGTTGTCGAGCGTGGCCGCGGCGTAGTCGCCGAGCGAAGCCGCCTCTGGAGCGCGACCCTGGGCCACCAACAAGTTCATGCGCGAGATCCAGGCATCGATGGCGATGGGGCTGTGCCCGGCACGGAGCGCGGTCTGGGCCGCGGTGTGGAGGGTCTGCTCGGCGGCCTCGTCGTGGGTGCGCGCCTGCATCTGGCCGAGCAGCAGCTGACCACGCGCGATGGTGGTCTCGTCGCCCGTGGCCTGCAGCCGGGGTTGAATCTCCACCACGGTGTGCTCGACGGCGGCGGTCTGCCCCAGGTGGAGCCGCACCTCGATCTCGGTCAGCTCTCGGGCCAGCGCGTCGATCTCTTCGCGCTGCTCCTGGGGCGGTAGCCCCATCGCGATCACGGTGTGGTGGTCGAGGCAGTAGCGCGAGGACGGAAAATCGACGGCCAGCGCATGGGCCTGGTCGAGCGTCGCGGCATCGATCTCGTCCAGGACGTCGAGGGTGGTCTCGAAGCCGTCGAGCTCGCGGTCGAGGCACCGCATTCGGTGCTGGTAGGCCACGTCGGCGGCATCGCCCCACACCCGTGTGGACAGGCACGCCCGCTCGGCGAGACCTCGCCACTCGGTGGACCACGCGTCGAGATGACTCTCGGTGTGCCGCCAGGTGTTGGTGGCCCACGACCGACCGGTAGCCTCGAACGCATCGCGAAGCGCATCGCGGCGGTCGGCACTCCATGCCTCGGTCTGGGCATCACCGTCGGTGCCACAGGCCGAGCGATCGGCCTCCAGCTGAAACGCGAGCGCCGTCCCTCCCGTGGCCAGGCCTCCGGCCAGCACGGCACCCCACACCCAGCGTCGTCGGCTGGCGGCGGGATCGCGAGCCAGCTCGCGCAACAGGGCTTCCATGGTGGGGTAGCGCAGCGCCGGGTGGGGGTGAAGCCCACGCAGGACCACCGCGCGCAACCACGCGGGCACACTGGAGCTGGGTGGAGCCGGGCGTACCTTGTGCTTGGCAACCTCCAGGGCGATGGCACGGGGGCGGTTCCCTGAGAACGGCCGCTCGCCGTACAGCGCCTCGTACAGGCCCACGCAGAAGCTGAACTGGTCGGAGCGGGCGTCCGCAAACCCGGTGAGGTGTTGCTCGGGCGCCATATAGGCGGGGGTGCCCGCGCGCCTTCCTCCGAGCGGATCGGCTTCATCCTTGGTCACGCCGGGCAACGACTCGCGCAGCTCGGACAGCTTGATGTCGTCCTCTTCTTCGACCACGGCCGGGGCGAGACCGAAGTCGACCACGACCAACCGACCCTCCTTGCCCAGCAGGACGTTGGACGGACGGAAATCGCGGTGCACGATGCCCCCCTTGTGGGCCGCGGACAGTCCTCGCCCCGCCTCCCGGAACAGGCGCAAGACCTCGGGCCAGGGGAACGGCTCGTCGCGGACCTTCATCCACTGGCGTAGATCGATCCCGTCGACGAACTCCGTCGCGAGGAACACCCAGGGTCCGTAGGTCCCCGCCTCGTAGATCCGCTCGACGCACGGATGGTCGAGCTTGGCCAGCGCCTGGGCCTGCTGGACCCGCGCGACCTGGTCCTCGTGGGTCTGCGCCTCGGTGGTGCCCGCCGGGTGAAACAGCTTGAGGCTGACCTTGCGATCGCCCTCGGGATCGTAGGCACCATAGATGACGCCGCTGGGGGTCTCGGCGATGCGGCCGAGCAGGACGAAGCGACCCAGCTGGGTTCCGCGCGGCAGCGAGTCCACGTCGTACTGCTCGGCGCCCGACTCGTTGGCGTCTTCGGAGCTGGTCGCGGGGCCGAGCAGCGAGACCACCGCGGCGCGGCGGGGTTTGGCTGGCGCGTCGTCGGGCTTGGCCGCCGCGCCTGCTTCATCGGTGCTCGAGCCCGAGCCGTCCACCGGGGCCGCGCCATCCTCGTGCGGCTCGTGCTTGGTGTCGTCAGTCATCCGCGACGGTCCATCATAGCGGGAACCCCGAGGCTGCGACGCCCACGATCAGGCTCGGGGGGTCGTTGCCCGGCTGCAGCTGCCGAGCTTGCTCACATGCGCACGACCTCGACGCGGGCGTCGTTGAACGTGGCGCCGCCGCCGAGGTCGGCCAGAGCATCGGGCACCAGCGCGTTGGACGTGGCGCCGTTATGGGTGTGTCGGCTCCACAACCCCTTGGGCAGCATTGCGACGCCGGGCCGCAGCTGGTCGCTCACGTGTGCATCGCAGCAGACTTCGCCGCACGCGTTGAACACCCGCACGCGGTCGCCATCCTCGATGCCGCGCGCGCTGGCGTCTTGGGGGTGCAGCGAGATGGTCGCCTTGTCGCGGATGAGCTGACCGAAGGTCGAGCTGGTGGTGCGCCGGGTCGAGGGGGAGATGAGCGCCAGCGGGTGAGTGGGCGTGCCCGGATCGGGACGGTAGCCGTACAGCCCCGTGGGGGCTTCGGCGTCGAGGTCGGCTGGGCACAGGTGGATCTTGCGGTCGGGATGGCGGGGCCACACGTCTCGCATCTGGACCGGCTCGCTGTCCCCGGGGCGGCTGGCGAGCCCATCTTCACGCAGGGCCTGGCCGACGGCCTCGCCATCGGGGCTGGTCGCCAAGATGGCGTCGAGCATTGCCGCGGGGCCGCGGGGATCGTCGGGCTGGCTCAGGCCCAGTCGGTCGCACAGCGCATCGAACACCATCCAGTTGGGCCGTGCCTCACCCACGGCCGGCATGACGGGCTCGATCCGATGAGAGACCATCGCACCGTAGCCGCGCGTGACGTCGTGGTGCTCGAGGAAGGTGGTGGCGGGCAGCACGACATCGGCATACCGCGCGGTGTCGGTCATGACCTGGTCGAACACGACGGTGAACAGATCTTCGCGGGCCAGTCCCCGACGCATGCGCTCCTGCTCGGGCAGGGTGCTCAGCGGGTTGCTGTTGTAGACGAACGCCACGTGCACGGGGGCCTCGGTGTCGAGCAGGGCCCGGCCCACGCGGTTGAGGTTGATCGTGCGTGTGGCTGGGGGCGGCGCGGCGGCAACCGCCTGGTTGTGGAGCCCGATGGTGGCCGAGTTGCTCATGGTGAAGCCACCGCCGGGAACCCCGAAGTGCCCCGCCACGGCCGGCAGCGCGATGATGGCCGCAGTGGCCGACCCGCCATTGCGATTGCGCTCGGGCCCCCAGCCGCAGCGAATGACGCTGGGGCTCGCGCTGGAGAGCATCTTTGCGAACCGTTCCAGGTCGTCCACGGCCACGCCGGTCTCGGCCGCCGCCTTGGGCAGGCTCCAGGCAGCGGCTCGCTCGCGCAGGGCCTCCCACCCGGTGGTGTGCTCGGCGAGGAATGACAGATCGGCGTGACCATTGCCGAACAACCACTCGATGAGGCTCAGCGCCAGCGGCAGATCGGTCCCGGGTCGCGGGGCGAGGTGGAGGTCGGCCTGCTTGGCCAGCGGGATGCGTCGCGGATCCACGACCACGAGGGTGGCGCCCGCCGCCTGGGCGCGCCGAATGATCGGGACGAGGTGGATGCTGGTCGACGAGGGATTGACCCCCCACAGCACGATGAGCCGTGCATGGCGGTAGGCGGGCAGCGGCACGCCCGGCATGCGTCCGTACAGCCCCTGGTGGGCGCGGCCCGATGGCGCGGCACAGACGGTTCGCGCCAGGAGCGAAGCGCCGATCCGATGGAACAACCTCGCATCGCTGGCGCCCTGGCTCAGCAGGCCATTGCTGCCGCCGTAGCAGATCGGGAGGATCGACTCGCCGCCGTGCTCGTCACGGGCTTGCTGCATGCGCTGCGCGATCCGGTCCAGCGCGTCGTCCCATGAGACGGCCTCGAACTGGCCGGAGCCCTTGGGCCCCGAGCGCACCATCGGCTGCTGCAGGCGCTCGGGCCCGTGCGCATGCTCGGCGAACCGTCGCACCTTGGCGCAGATGAACCCGTCGGTGAAGGGGTTGCGATGGTCTCCCTCGATGCGGGTCAGCCGACCTTCGTCCACCGTCACTTCCAGGCTGCAAGCGTCGGGACAATCGAGCGGGCAGGCGCTGCGCAGCGTGGGCATGCGGTGATGCTACCGCGTGCCCATCGTGCGAGGCTGAGCCGCGATTGGCACACCAATCGGCGACCTCGAGCTCCAAGTGGTTGGCTCGCCCCGAGGCGGCCAGGCCGCCACTACAGCGAGAACGCGTTGTCGCGCATGGTGAGCACCTCGTAGCCGTGGTCGGTGACCAGCAGCGTGTGCTCCGTTTGCGCCGACAGTCCGCCGTCGCGTGTCACCGCGGTCCAGCCATCGTCGAGGACGTGGCACTCGTGGGTGCCTTCGTTGATCATCGGCTCGATGGTGAAGGTCATGCCGGCCTTCATGCGCATGCCGGTACCGCGGCGGCCCACGTGGGAGATCTGCGGGGCGGTGTGGAACACCCGGCCGATGCCGTGGCCGCAGAACGCCTCGACTACGCCATACCCGTGCTCGCCGCGAGCAAAGGTGGCGATGGCGGCCCCGATGTCACCGATGCGCTTGCCAGCGGCGACTTCCTTGATGCCCAGCCACATCGAGCGACGCGTGACATCGATGAGCTTGCGTGCCTTGTCGGTCGTCTCGCCCACCACGAACATCTCCGACGTGTCACCGTGGTGGCCATCGAGGATGGTGGTGATGTCGATGTTGATGATGTCGCCGTCTTTGAGGGTGCGGTCGCCGGGGATCCCGTGGCACACCACCTCGTTGATCGATGTACAGATCGACCGCGGAAACCCCTTGTAGTTCAGCGGCGCGGGAATGGCCCCGTGCTCGATGATGAAGTCGTGGCACCGACGATCGAGCTCGTCGGTGGTGACCCCCGGCTTGACGTGGGGTTCGATGAACTCGAGGACCTGGCCCGCCAGACGACCGCTGGCCCACATCTTCTCGACTTCGCGTTTGCTGTGGATGTGAATCGCCACGGGTTCGCTGGGTGTGTTTTTCGGTCCCCAGGGCTCCGGCCGCAAGGGGCACGCGTGTGAGGGGAGCGGCGCTTTGCGCGCTGAGCGGTCGCGGATGGGCTCGTGGCCAATCCCACTCTCGACCGGTTGGCGGGGCGCCCCGCCTGTGCCAGGCTCCGTCTCGATGGCCGGCCCCGCCCTGGCCTTGCCCCAGGCTCAGCCCAGCACGGTCTTCGACCGTCTCGCCCAGCGACGTCTCGTCGTCGTGAGCGGCAAGGGCGGCGTGGGACGAACGACCGTTGCGGCACTGCTGGGCTTGGCGCTGTCCGCCAGAGGGCGTCGGGTGTTGGTCGCGACCACCGGGCACGATGACCGCCTCGGCTGGATGCTCGGGGCATCCGCGCTGCGCGATGCCGCCCACGCGGTGACCGACCGCCTGCACATCCAACGCTTGGTCCCACGGACCTGCCTGCGCGAGTACGGGGCCATGATCGTGCGCAGCCAGCGCGTGGCCGGGGCGGTGTTCGACAACCGGATCGTGCGACGACTGCTGCGCGCGATCCCGGGGCTCGACGACTTCGCGGTCTTCGGCAAGGCGTGGCACGAGGCGGCGCGGGGCGACGACTACGACACGGTGATCTTCGACGGGCCGGCCACCGGTCACTTGCTCTACACGCTGGGCGTGCCGCAGGCGATCCTCGGCGCCATCGCAGCCGGGCCGCTCACCCGCGAGGCGCAGCTCATCGCCGACACCCTGACCGATCCTTCCCAGACCGAGGCGGTGCTGGTGGGCTTGCCCGAGCGCTGGCCGCTGACCGAGCTGGGTGAGCTGGGACAGACGCTGCACCAACAGCGCGGCCTCGCCATCGCCACGATGATCATCAACGGCATGTGGCCGGTGGATGTGCCCACGTTGCCCGCTCCGGCGCCGTCGCTCGATCCCACGGGGGCGGTGGGCTCGGTCATCTCGGTGGCGGGCGCGATCGGGGATACCGGTCGGCGCCATCGAGAGATCGTGGAGCAGTGGGGCAGGACCGACGTGGCTCACCGCTGCGGGGTGCAGTCGTTGTTGCCCGTGCCCTGGCGATGGGAAGGGCTGTGCGATCTGACCGGGCTCCAGGGGCTGCTCGCGGAGCTCGAGGGTCGGTCGCAGACCCAGGCCTCGGCCTGATTTGGACCGCCCGTTCCCGGCTCGTCGATCGTCTCGCGCGGCTCAGTCGGCTGCGGGAACGTCGAGCTCGCACAGCGTCTGGCCGGCATCGACGGTGTCACCCGCGGCCACGCTGACGGTGCGCACGACTCCAGCCGTGGGCGTGCGGACCTCGTTTTCCATCTTCATCGCCTCGACGATGAGCAGCGGGGCATCGGCCTCCACGGCCTCGCCCTCGCTGACCATCACCCGCACCACGCGGCCGGGCATGGGCGCGGCAATGATTCCCCCGCCGCTCCCGCCGCTGGCGCTGGACAGGGCGGCTTCGAGGGCGGCCTCCCGGGTGCTCTTGACGTCGAGGCCGAGGACCTGACCGGCCACCGCGGCGTGGGACGGCCGTCGGCCGGGCGACAGGTGCACGGTGTGCTGCGGTCCGTCGTTCCCCTGGGGGCGAACCACCAAGGTGTCGTCTGCGCCCAGCTCCACCGAGCACGGGGCACCGTCCACCAGCACCTGCCGGGGTCGGCCCGTGTCATCGAGCTCCACCGAAACCTCGTGTGCTCGACCCTCGACGCTGATCTCGAAACGCTGCGCGCGACCCACGGCGTGGGAGGGTAGCAGACCTCGTGGGCTCGCTCTGAGGCCGGATCGAGCCGGGCGCGCGGGCGCAGGCAGTCGTGGTATTACGCCCGACCGTGGGCCACCAGGGCCAAGCCTTGCGCATTCCCGCCTCTCGGCGGGTGCTGCTGTGTATGGGCCCGGGCGGCGTGGGCAAGACCACGGTCGCGGCCGCGATCGGACTGGCCGCCGCCCAGCAGGGCCGCAAGGTCGTCGTGGTGACGATCGACCCGTCGCGGCGACTGGCGCAGGCGCTCGGCCTCGACCCGAGCCAGGCGCCGGACTCGATCGTCGAGGTGCCGATCCCCGGGGGCGGCGTGCTCGACAGCCTGATGCTCGACACCCGCACGGTCTTCGACCAGATCGTGCAGGCCTATTCGCGCGACCCGGAGGCGGCGCGGCGGATGCTCGACAATCCGATCTACCAGGCGACCGCGCAGCACCTGGGCGGGGCGCTCGAGTATGCCGCGACCGCGCGGGTGCACATGCTCCACAGCGAGGGGCGCTACGACCTCATCGTGCTCGACACGCCGCCCACCGCCAACGCGCTGGACTTCATCGATGCGCCCGCGCGACTGCAGGAGCTGGTCGACAACCCGGCGGCACGCTTTCTCACCGGGGGGACCGGTCGCCTGGGTCTCAAGATCATGGGGCTGGGCGCCAGCGTGCTGCTCAAGACCTTCGAGGCCATGGGGGGCGGCTCGTTCATCTCCGAGCTGGGCGAGTTCCTCAAGGAGTTCGGCGTGGTGCTGACCGAGTTCCGGCGGCGGGCGGGCGACCTCGCGCAGCTGTTGGTCTCGCCCGAGACGGGGGCGTTGTTCGCCACGGCGGCTACCGATTTCTCCGCCCGCGAGGCCGAGGGCTTCATCGACGTGGTCGTCGGTCGCAAGATCAGGGTCGATGGCATCGTGCTCAATCGCGTGCTGCCTCCGCTGCCGCCGTTGCCCGCCGACGCGGTGCTGCGCCCGGCGGTGACGGCCGCGGTGGGTGAGGCCGATGCCGACTCGACGATGAACGTGCTCGGCCGCGTGTATCAGGGCGTCCGACATCAGAGCGACCGTGCTCATCGGATCGGCACGCACCTGCGAGAGCGTTATCCGGATGTCCCGGTCGCCGTGCTCGAGCGTCGTGATCCACCGCCAACGGGGTTGGAGGATCTGGTCGAGATGGGTACGCAGCTGCTGCACTCCGAAGTCGGCTGAGTGGTCGCATGGGGTGTGCGGCCTTGGTCGTGCGCCGCTGATGCACCTACACCGATCGCGAAGATCCGGGATGATCCGTGGCGAAAATCCACGACCATCAATCATTCTCGAACGAAGAATGTGCGTCGTGAGGGAACCGTAATGGTCTCTCCCACGTCTTTAACCCTCGAAGATGATCGTTATCTGTCGGGCGAGCACTTCCCTGATGAGCATGAATCAGTCATCTCTGTTCTTCCCGTGTTTCCCTTTCATCACCAACAAGGAGCAATGACCAACCATGTCACTCGACTTGTCTCGTGGACCAACGCCGAAGCGAATCGGCGTTGCAACGATCTTTGACGTCCATCGACTCGCCGATGACCGCGTGAACCCGAGCTCGGGTTGCCTGGGGCAGCAGGCCAAGGCCTGCGAACGTTCGCAAGTGCGTCGTTCAGGGGTTCGATTCCTCGGCCCGGAGCTCAGTTCACGCCGGTCTCGGTCTGCCTTTGGCATCCGCTCGGCTCACGGAGCACGACCCATGGTCGCGCCCCGTGAGCCGGTCGGATGACCAAAGGCAGACCGCAGTCCGTTGCTGCATCATCGCCTTCATCCCACCGTGGTGCGCCGGTCACCGCCGCACACGGGCAGAATCTCCGTGGCCTCCTCGAGTGCTTGCAAAGCTCTCTCGGCGGGCCGAGTCTTGCGGTGCACCGTCTTCCGTCGAGCACTGCAGCGCACGCGATGCCCTCGGCCGCGGCCGAGGAAGTCCCGCGCTATCGGTCACTGGGCCCGGGCGTGATCGGGCCCAACATCGCACGCAGCGTGGGGCCGATGTTGGCCCAGCTGCGCAACCACACCAGCCGTACCCCCAGGTGGGCGACGCTGGCCTCGATCCAGGTACGGAGCTGTGGGTCGCCGGGGTCGCAGTTGAGCCAGTAGTGCTGCGTCGACACGGCGTCGCCTTGGTCGATTTGCTCGAGCTCGTCGACTCGGCTGTCGTGGACCCACGAAAGCCAGCGGCGCATGTTGGCATCGGACAGCGACAGTCCAACGAACACCACCCGTCGGGCCGCGCACGTCTCGATGAACGAGGTGGCCTGCCACGAGTACACATTGCCCGCCAGCTGCAGGTAGCTCGCCTCGGAGAACACCAGCTTGTCGGGCGATGCGGTGTACTGGGAGGGCTTGGCACCCGGAATGGGCAGCAGACCGTGGCAGAACACATAGGGAACGCGGTGGGTGGCCCGGTTGGAGATGCCCCGGACCACGCGATCGAGCCGCTGCGGCACCCCACCGGGCGCGTGGTGGGTGCAGGCCTGGTGGGCATGGATCGCCGCGAGCAGCAGCGGCTCGGCATTGAACGAGAGAATCGTGGAGGGGGCCTGGGGCGTGCCGAGGGTCTCACTGACGATGGGGGCCAGCGACAGGCACGACATGCGATTGCCCCAGCGCCCATCGAGCGCATCGAGGAACCGCTGCCACTGTCTGGCCGGGAGGTCGCCCGGCCGAAGCGCGGCCAGGGCTCGGATCACCGTGGCGTGGGCGCTCGGCTCGAACGCGTCGAGAAAGTCCCGATACAGCTCCTGGGTGAGCAGGCTGGAGAAATCGTTGGGGTCGCGACCGCTGAGCGTCGAGGCGGCCTGGATCAGTGCATCGGCCGTGAACAGCTGGCGCAGCGCCTCACTGAGCGCGGCGGGATCGTCTTGGGTACAGCGCGCGATGAGGCGCTCGACGAGGCGGTTCCAGTCGGGGAATGCAGGCAGAGATGTGCCTGCCCCCACGCACAGCGCCCAGCCACGGCCGTGGACGGCCGAGGCCAGTACCCCGTCGATCCCGTCTTCGGTGAGCCCGGGCTTGTTCACGGCACGGACAAGCGTAGCAGCCCGTGGACGAACGGTAGGGAACCCAAGGAGGGGACGGGTGGCTTGCGAGGGTGACGGCGGCAGGCGTCGTCGCTCCGAGGCTGCGGGATCACTCCCCTGACCATGACCCCCGACACCCCTCGGAGGGGAGGGTCCCGCGGCCTCGGGGGTTGTCGTTGCGGTTCACCCTCGCCAATCGGCGAGCGTTCCGGCCAACCTGTCGAGCTCGGCCGTGGTTCCCACGCTCACCCGCAGGCATCGCTCCAATCGCGGAAGCTTCGAGACATCCTTGACCAACACTCCAGCCGCGGCCAGGTGCCCGCGCAGTCGCGGCGCCTCATCTTCTCCGGCCAGCCGCACCAGCACCATGTTTCCTGCCGACGGCAGCACCACCGCCCCGGCAATCGCTCCCAAGACCTCGGCCAACCGTGCCCGGTTGTCCCGAGCCCGGTCGACCATCGCGGCCTGCACATCCCCAAACCGCCCGAGTACGGCCTCGGCCAGCGCCAGGCTGGTCTGTGACACGTTGTAGGGATGGCGGACCGTGTTCATCGCCCGCGCCAGCTGGGGATGGGCAATCCCGTAGCCAATCCGCAGCGCGGCCAGCCCCACCTTGGACAGCGTCGCCATGTGGACCTGGTTGTCGGGCCCGTCGGGGTCCCACATCGAGCTCTCCGCGGGTGCATACGCCACGTACGCCTCGTCGATCACGAACACCACGGCCGGATGTCGCGCGATCAATCGCCGGATGACGTCCGCATCCCAAAGGCCCCCCGTGGGATTGTTCGGCCGGGCAAAGAACGCAATCGTCGCGCCGGTCAGTGCCGCGTCGAGTCCCGACTCATCGAGCGCCAGCTCCGGAGTCAGCGGTACCTCGCGCATGGTCATGCCGAGCACCCGGGCCGTATGGGCGTACATCACGAACGTGGGAGCGGGCGTGACGACGACCCCCGGTGCCGCGCCCGGTGACGACAGCGCCATCAGCAGCAGCGCGATGATCTCGTCGCTGCCGTTGCCCAGCACGATGCGATCGGCACTGCAGCCGTGCTGCTTCGCGAGCAGAGCACGCAGCGATCGACCGGACGTGTCGGGATAGCGCCCCAGCTCCACGCCGCGGACCACGTCGGCGAGCGCATCCATCACCGCGTCGGGCCACGGCTCGGGGCACTCGTTGGCGTGCATGCGCGCGGCCGAAGCATCGGCGGGAGGCACGTCGTAGATCGACAGCGCACCCAAGGTGGAGCGCAGGTTCGAGGCCCACGCGGGGCGGTCTTCGGGAGCGGTCATCGATCCTGCTCGTCAACCGCGAGCCGTCGCTCCACGGCTCGCGCGTGGCCTTCGAGACCTTCGGCCCGGGCGAGGATGACGATGGCGTCGGCCTGTTCCCGCAGCGCTTGCGCGCCGAGCATCAACACGGAGGTGTGCTTGACGAAATCCCAGACCCCCAGCGGCGAGCCGTAGCGTGCTGCGCCCGCCGTCGGAAGCACATGGCTGGGTCCCGCGGTGTAGTCGCCCGCAGCTTCGGGCGTGTAGGGCCCCACGAAGATCGCACCCGCCCGTCGGACCCGCTCGGCCATCGCCTCCGGCCGCTCCACCAGCAACTCCAGGTGCTCGGGTGCGTAGTCGTTGGCGGCTTCCACCAGGGCCGCGCGGTCGCTCACCAGCACCGCAGCGCCGTGGTCGTGCAGCGCGGCCACGGCGATGTCTCGGCGTGGCAGGTCGTCCAGCTGTCGCGCCAGGGCGGCATCGGTGGCCTCGACCAGCGGCGGGTGGTCGGTGACCAGCACCGCGCACGCGAGCCGATCGTGTTCGGCTTGACTGATGAGATCGGCGGCCACCAGCTGCGGGTCGGCAGTGGCATCGGCCACCACCATGATCTCCGAGGGGCCCGCGATGCCATCGATGTCGCACAGCCCGTACACCTGACGCTTGGCGGCGGTGACGTACGCGTTGCCCGGCCCCACGATCTTGTCGACCCGCGGCACGTGCTCGGTGCCGAGCGCCGCGGCTGCAATCGCCTGCGCTCCTCCAATCTCGAAGATGCGGTCGATTCCAGCGAGGTGCGCGGCCAACAACACCACGTCGGTCGCCCGTGGCGTCAGCAACAAGACCTCCTCGACCCCGGCGACCTTGGCCGGAATCCCCGCCATCAACACCGAAGAAGGATAGGCCGCGGTGCCACCGGGCGCGTACACGGCGACGCGCTCGAGCGGCGCCACCCGGCTGTGGAGGCTGACGTGCTCGTCCTTCAGTCCCGTGGTCTGGTGCGTCTGGGTGCGGTGAAACGCCCGCACCCGATCGGCGGCCAGCTGCAGCGCGGCGGCAATCTCCTGGCTCACCGCGCGCCGGCCCTGGTCCCAACGCTCGCGACTGACCTCGAGCCCGTCCGCGGTGAGCGTGCGTCCCTCGAACCGAGCGGTCAGCTCCACGACGGCGGCATCGCCACGGGCCCGGACATCCGCGATGATCTGGCGCGCAGCGGCGTCGGCCTCGCCCTCGAGTCCGGCCGAGCGGGCGCAGCACTCCCTCCAGGTTGCGGCGGCATGTGCATCCACCCCGGTGGCTCCCGGTCGCTTGTCGATGCGCGGCAGTCCCCCAAAGGGTGCGGTCATGCGCGGACGCTACCACGCCCTGGTCACCCTGCTACGCTTGCCCCGATGGTCCTGGGGGCACGGCGCCAGCGTGGCAAACGGTGCGAAGGAACGACCGAGCGTTGGGCTGTGGTCCTCGCCCTGATGATCCCCGGGTGCCGCGATGACGGCGGAGGTGGCGAGACGGGAGGAGCCGATGGCTCCACGCCACCGTCGGCCACCACCGACGACGCCGCCACCAGTACGGGCGAGGTCGGCGACCCGGGTAGCGATGCCGCCGACCAATGCAGCCTTGCCCCGCGGGTGACCTCGGGGCGTCACCTCGGCACGCTGCGCGGCAACGTCTCGGAGCTGGACGGCGCGTGCGGAGCGGGAGGTCCCGACGCGTTCTTTCGGCTCGACGTCGCCCGTCGCAGCGATGTGATGCTCGAGGGCGTGGGCGTGGGGTTCTTGCCGCGGATCGGGGTGTTGCCGCACACGTGCACCACCGATTGGTCGCATCGCACGATGCTGTGCAACGAGGGCGTCGGGGCGTGGCTGCTCGATGTGCCCGCCGGAGCGAGCCTGGTCGTGTCGGTCGGGATCGATCCCGAGCACCCGGCGCTGGGGATCCCGCCCCCGATGGAGGGCGACGATCCTCTGAAGTTCGCGGTCGACATCACCGTTCGTCGCGTCCTCGAGGCGGGGGAGTCGTGCGAGCCCGCCGGGCGTGGCCGCTGTGGCTCGGGTATGGCGTGCTTGCCCACGCCACCGCCCGAAGACGAGCCGGAGGCACCGCCAGGGCCGGCTGTATGCACGGTGCTCCCCGGGGATACCTGCGGGACCGCGGTCTCTGTGCCGATCATGATGGGACTCACCACCATCGAGCTCGATCCAGCCGATCTCCAGACCGACGCCCACGTGCACTCGTGTGGAGGCGGACGTCGCCGCGAGCGAGTGCTGGCGTTGTCGCTCCCGGAGCCGGGGCCGCACACGGTCCAGGTGCGCGAGGCCGCCCGGGTAGCAGCAGAGGA
>JAHZJA010000329.1 GCA_022601155.1 Deltaproteobacteria bacterium
ATGCTCGTCACGGGCGGCGATCCAGAATGTGCCCCCACCACCGACGGGGAGTACGAACGCACCGTCCACGACGACAGTCCCGTCGTCACCCGTCTCGAACTGCTGCTCCTGCAGATCACAACGGAACGCGGGGTGGCCAAGCTCCGCGCCGCTGTACACCGGGTTGTCACCGCCGGCTTGCAGGCGTGCCCAGAACCGATGTCGACCAGGCGCATCGAACACGACTCGAACGCGCAGCACACGGCCAAGGCGGTCCACATTGGGGATTGGATCTTCGACCCAAGGGTCTGCGCGAGGCAGGTTGACGTACTGCACCGAGTCGCCAGCCAGCACCGCATCCGCTCCATCGAGGATCTGTACGCTCTGCAGGCGTGCGTCGGCGACCTCCACTTGCATCGGGGGCGGCTCGAGGACTTCGACCTCGGCGTCCTCGTCGAGCGGTGCGGCCTCGCCACGCCGGGCTCGCTTGACCTGCCGGTTCGTCTCGTCATCGCTGGACGAGCCCAAGCCGAACGGTGGAGGGTGATAGGAGAGAGATTCCGGATCCATCGTGAGCCATCCGCGCCGAGCTCGAGCCCATCTGTGCCAACGACCAGTCGCTCGAAGTGTGCCACCGAACACGGGGCGAAAACGCACAGCCTCGATGGATCGCGGCAGTGTTTTCGGCGAAATTTCAGCAGCATTGCAGACCACCACCCATGATCCCATTGCTGATAACGTCGGTGCGGAGACTCCCTGGTGTTGTCGTTCCGTGATGAACAGGTCCGCGCGCTTGGAGGCGCCGTGTTGACGGTCTTCAAGAAGACGTTGGCGGCGGAGATCGAGGCCCAGCACTCGATGACATCGGAAGAAGCGACGAAAATCGCACAGTTGGGCGCCGATCACTCGGTCGGGTACGGCCTTGCCTCGCCCTCCGAGATTCGACGCTACGTCGCGCTGATGTTCGTGCTCGGCAAACGTTTCGACGCCGACGACGCTCATCCGTGGGCGGCCTTCATTCTCGAACACCCCCAGCTGCTCCCCTCGGTGAAGCTCGACTTGCTGGAGGCCAAGGCTCGCGCTGTCGCCACGCCGGCACCGTAGCGGGGACCCGCCCCCAAGCCCACAGTCGGACATCAGGGGCGTCGTCGCAGAGGCGGCCGCCCCCCCCCGAGACCCGGCGGTCGCAGGCACGGACCCCTGCTACGCGGTGCTCATGGAGGGGGCTGACAGGGCGTGTTCACGAGACACCGCGACCGCCCGGAGGCCGACGAAGACCTCATGCCACGAGCGGCCGCGCATGCACGAGGAACACCGAAGACGACTTCCCTCAATACACTCTGGAGTGGCTGTTGGCGCAGATTCCAAAGTGCGTGGAGCCGATGTCCCCGCTGCCGCAGCCGTCCGCGGTCAGCGTGTACCACTGGTCGAAGCCAAAGCCCGAGAAGCCCGTATTGCGATTGTGATAGGTGGTGTCCTTGTGGTTGGAGGAGGACGTGTCGCAATCCTTGGCCGGGTTGAACGACTCGAGCACTACATGACTGGGGGGCACACCACCGCCCGTGGTGTCGACGGTCTGGGTGTTGGTGCCCGCGTTGACACAGATCTCGGTGCCGTTGGTCGCCCACCAGATCCCCGTCCAGTCTTGGTGCTGGAACTTGGACTCGGTCCACGCCTGGCGATCACCAGCCAGCGGGGTGGTGATCCCGCTGCGAACGCGAAGCCGGTCGTCACCCTTGGTGCGCGTCGCCCAGGCGCCACTGCTGCGGAAGTCATCGGGACGACCATCCTCGGCCAGTGACAACGCATCGCTGGCCTCGTCGATCGCGGCCCGCACATGCTGCTCGATCTCCTCCATCGTCGCTCCATCGAGCGCCAAGTCGACCTGCTGCCAGGTGATCTCGATGGCGGCATCGCGGCCCACCTGCCGACAGAAGTCATCGTACAGCGCGCAATTGAACGGTGCGGTGAGCCGGGCCTGGGTCATCTGCAGCGGCTCGTCGGCGAGATACGCCAGATGGATCTGCTCGACCTCGGCTTCGGTCAGCTCGAACAACAACGCCCCACGAGGAGTCTCGGCAGAGTCTCCGGGCTCGGCAACGTCACAAGCGGTACCCGCGATGCAGGACGACAACGCGCCGACCATGAGGGCCGTGCGAACATGAGAGAGGCGGAAGTCATTCATCGTGCGGCCCCTTGTCCCTCCGACCTGTCCCGATGACACGGAGGTCGATTTTTGTGTGGGCCGGGCCTGATACCCGCTCGGGCGACCGATTCGCGTACGATGGTCGGGTGCGGCCCTCGACCCTTCTCGTGCTCGGCACGCTCGTCGGCTGTCATCCTGGGCCTCGCCCACGGCCCTCGACATCCGGCGTTCCACCGCCGCCCGCGACCCGCCCGCACGGAGAGCCCACCCCGCCCCTTGCGGTGACCGCCATCGTGCTCTCGGAGGGGCGCATCGCTTGCATCCCGACCCCCGCGACCAATGCCGAGGGTCGTCCCGTGACCTGCGAACCCTCGGGTGTGGTCCAGCGCGGCGAGACGATATGGGCGGCCAACGACAAGCCGTTGCCCGGCGCCTCCTCGATGATGCAGCTGGCCCTGGATGGCGAGGGCCTTCATCGTGTGGGCTACGCCCCCGCGCCCGCCCTCGATGCGTTTCGCAAGCTCGAAGACCTCAGCGCCGTCCCGGGCACCGCGGGTCTACTCGCCACCACCGGCTTCGACCGCTTCGACGCCGACAGTGCCGAGCGCGATCGGTACAACGGCCTGCTCGCGTGGACCCCGGGCCACGACCCGGTGGTCGTGGTGCCGACGACACGAG
>JAHZJA010000330.1 GCA_022601155.1 Deltaproteobacteria bacterium
ATTGCCACCACCGGCTGTCGCCCGTCCGAGGCGCGCAACCTTCGATGGGATCACGTCGACCTGAGCCACGGAGACTACGGCTGCCTCCGGCTGCCGCGCCACAAGACCTCACGGCGGACCGGCGAGAAGACCATCGTGCTCGGGCAGCTGTCGCGAGGCGTCCTGCTCAGCCTCAACCCCGACGGTCCCGATGACATGCAGTGGGTCTTCCCCAGCCATCGTCGCTCGGGCCATCCGTACCGCGACTTCTATCGCGGTTGGCAGTCGATCCTCGAGCTTGCTCAGGTCGGCCATGTCCAGCTCCGTGACCTTCGCTCGGGCTTGGCCACCAATGCCAACGACCTCGGCGTCCCGGCCGAGCTCATTCAGCAGATGCTGGGCCACGCCCGGCTCGAGACGACCATGCGGTACATCCGGATTTCGAGCAGCCGGGTTGCTCGTGCCTACGACCACGTCCACGGCGCGATATTTCGCGGATTGAAGTCGCCGTGACGGCAGCGGCTTGCCCTCTTCGTTCGCCACCCATCGTCGACATTTACCCCAACCCCAACCAGAGCATCGGAGACTCATGCCCCTGTACCTTGCCCGTGGCCCGGCCGCGATCGCGTTTCTCGTTCGTGCACGCGACCGGCATCATCTCAACTACATCATCGACGCGGTCACCGACCCTGGGGACTTCGAGGCTGAGATCTACGATGGGCCCTTGTGCTTGTCGTTGACGGTGCCCGTGTCGTTCGAAGGAGAGCCGGGGCCGGCGCGTCAGGCCCTGTATACGGGCTCGACCGAGCTCGAGCAGCTCGAGTTCTTGCCCGAGGTTCGGCCCCTCATGGAGTTCCACGAGGAGTGGTGCCACCTGCGGCACCGCGCCTTTCCGAGGCTGGCGGCTGCGATCGAGAAGTTCGAGTACAAGGACGAAGACAGGACCGACTTCATCCGCGAGGTGATCGAGCGGGCCGTCGTCGAGGATATCGACGCGCAGGATCGGCGAGCTGAGCTTCTGCGGACGGCGCCCGCGTCCGAGCGTGAGGTGGAGGGGAGCCCGGTGGGTCTCGAGTCTGTGTTGGAGGGTGGTGCAGTCCACGCTCAGTGCACGCGAGGTGGGTGGGTCGACGAGGATGCGGTCGCGCAGATGGACGCGGGTCGGGACCGCGGTCGTCTCGAGGCGCAGCTCGAGGAGGCGATTGGGGTGTTTGGGGAGGTCAGCATTGCCATGACGGTAGAGGGGAGGGTCTGGAGGGTTGGTAATCCCGTCGTTGCTGAGGGGCCGACGTTGTCCGAGATAATCGCTCGGGTAGGGCAGTAGGCCGCGCGCCCGCTACGTGGCGCCGCTCAATAGCGTCCGTTCTCAGGTACTGAGTATCGAGATGTTGGTGCCCTTGCCGTGGGGAAATCGAAGGTACGTCCTCGCCATGCCACGTCGGCCTGCTCCGGCGGTGCGTACGAGGATGCGGATCTGGCGTGCGGTTTCTTCAAGGAGCATGTGCGTTGTGGTGACGGCGTTGGCCAAAGGCTGCGCTGCGGTAGGTTCGATCTCGACTGAGGGTCCTCGGCGCTCCCGCACCCTCCCACCTCTGGAAGGCGACCCTTCGATGCTATCGTCGTTGGGTGGTGTCCGTGTCGGCCGATCCAGAGCTGCGACGGCTCTATCGTGAGCGTCGGCTCATCCCTTTCATCGGCGCTGGGTTCTCTCGGCCCCTGGGGCTCCCGCTGTGGAACGAGCTGGTGGAGGAGGCTGCGCGGCAGCTCGGCTTCGAGCCTGACTTGTTCGCGCTCCACGGTGGCAACGAGCAACTGCTGGGCTACCTGAAGCTCCAGGAGGGTATCGAGGGGCTGGTGGCATGGATGCGTGAGCGCTTCCATTCGAAGGCGGCGGACGAGGCCCGGGCTAACTCGGTCCAGCATCGGAGCCTCGCGGCACTGACCGAGATCCGCACCATCTACACCACGAACTACGAGCATCACATCGAGAGAGCGCTGGAGGATGCGGAGCGAAAGACGGTGGTTAGGGTGAGCTTCGCCGACTTCTCGAAGCCGCTTCCCGACGACGCCGTCGAGGTGGTGAAATTCCACGGCGATCTCGAGACGGCCGGGAAGGGCGGGCGCTCGTTGGTTCTGACCGAAGCGGACTACTTCGATCGCCTTGCGCTCGAGTCCCCCTGCGATCAGCGACTTCGCGCCGACTTGCTCGGCAATGCCTTTCTGTTTATGGGCTACCGCTTCGACGACCGAAACACCCGCTACATCTGGCACCGCATGCACCAGATGGCCCAAGCCCACGGCGAGAAGCTCCGACACCACAGTTACTATGTGACCTTCGAGGTCGGTGAAGTCCAGCGGGCGCTGCTACGGCGGTGGGGAATCAAGGTGGTGGAGCTTGATCTTCGCGACCCCTCGAGCTCGATCTCGGACTTCTTGTCGTCGCTGGGAGCCGAGGCTTGAAATGCGGGTCTTCTTCGTCACTACGAATAAACACAAGGCGTACGAGTGCGAAGCCCTGGTCCGGGAGCTACGGGCGGGGCGTGACATCGAAGTCGTTCACGTCGACAGGACGCTCGACGAGGTCCTCGCCACTGATCTCCAGCACCTGATTCGCGACAAGGCTAAGCAAGCGTGGGACCAGGTGCGCGCACCCGTCTTCGTCGAGCACGGGGGCCTGCAGATCGACTACTTTGGCGGCCTGCCCGGCACGCTCATCAAGCCGTTCTGGGCTACGCTTGGCGCTGAACTGGGCGCGAAGATCCCCGAGGGCGCGAGCCGACGGGCAGTCGCGCTGCGAGCGACTTGCTACTGCAATGGGCGCACACGAGTCGTCTTCGACGAGCAGAGGTCGGGGGCCATCGCCGAGCACCCCACCGGAACGGAGGGCTTTCACTGGGACCCATTTTTCGTGCCCGACGACCAACCCGACCCCGCTCGCCCCGGGCGGACCTATGCTCAGATGAGCCGAGAGGAGAAGCTGTGGGCCTCGGGCGGTCGCAAGGTGCTCGGGGCGCTGATCGACCACCTGGACAAAGAAAAAGCCGGGTGGGACTGAGGAGAGGGATTGCGTCCTGTCGCTCTTTTCAGGTCGAGACGTTTGGCTGATTCCAAGACGTTGAGGACAGCGGATGCGATGACCGTAGTGGCGGCGGCGGCCAGGTCGACGCATGGAGGGCAGGCCGCGCGAGTCCTGGACCGTGCCGCAAATTCCCCAGTGATACCAGGGGGTGTGCATTTGCAACGCGTTTGGGGCGGTACGTGGTGAACCGCTGCACGGCAAAGAGATCGAACGACCTGGTCACGCATGCGCAACCTCTCCGCGCGTTGGCTGCCAACACCACGGGTCCTGCATCCCTGGCCCAGCACTCGCTTCGATGATCGAACCCGAGGTAGCAGCCCCGTGCGGTAGTTCCGCTCGCTGGGATCTGTGCGGGGGCGGGCCGACCCCTTGAGCTAACGCCCGTCCCTACCGCAACCGCTGCGACGAAGAACCGCGGGCAGAGAGCGTCGAGCTTCACACGGCGGACTCGTCGCCGGGTCCTCAGTTCTCGTCATCCGGATCAACGAGCTCTAGCTGCGGACGCGCAGCAGAAGCATCCGGGGCAGGCGGCTGAGGTACCGCGATGGGGCGAAAGTGCAGACGGCGACGGCGGAGGTCGCCGCGCCACCCCTTGGCATTCAACTCACTCATCCAATCGACGTACCGAGGTTCGTCGGGGTTTCCGAGGTCCTTCGTTTCCTCGTACAAGACCACGCCATCGGCTGTCACGTGGGCCTCGGCTACCTCAAACTCGCCCACGCCTTCGAGCTGGTACCGAGCGCCGCGGTGCGTGAGCAGGTGGGGAACATCTATCTCGAGGAAAGCCTCGTAGGTGCGGCTGGACGTCCCGCCAGGGTTGGCGCGCTTCACCAAGATCGCCTTGGGCATAAGCACACGCTAGCACGGGCTGCGCGGAGGCACGCGAGATGACAGCCGGCGAATTGGTCGAGTCCTGTGCACCCCATGCTGTCCCAAGTGCGACCAGGCAATGCCGGTCGGAGAGGAAATGAGAAGAGATGCGATAGTCCTCATGAAACTCCAGATGCCATCCAGCGGGTGCGAGTCCCGCCCGACCAAGGGTGAGCCCGCCCAGTCGGTAGCGAGCCTTGCGACGGTCCCGGTGACGCGGTCGGCGAAGCGTAGGTACGCGAGCGTGTGGGCCGTGGTCTCGGCCGCGAAAAGAAGCGGACTTCCGAGTGCCGAGGCTGCCGGACTCCCTTCGAGCCCGCCAGCGGCTACCGACTGAACGCGTACCCCGCAACACCCCCCATCAATCCACCGACGGAATCTTCAATGCCTCGAGCCGCCGCCGCAGCGTAGTCCGCGAGATCCCAACGTTCCGCGAGCACGCCGACCGGCTCCCCTTGGCTTCCCGCATGGCTCGCGCGAGGTACACCCGATCGAGCTCGCTGTGCGCGGCCTTGTAGGGCAACAAGCAAAGCCGATCGATCTCAGCCGGTGACAGCGGAGCCCCGAGCACGAGATCCTCAACGCCAACAACCTCCCCTTCAGCAGTGTGGGCGGCGTACTGCATGGCGTTGGCAAGCTCGCGCACGTTCCCCGGCCACGGGTGCCGGAGCAGGACCTCTGCGGCCCCGTCCGCAAGGGTCAATCGCACGTGCCGATGTCGGGCAACCTGGGCCACGAACCACCTCGCGAGCCGCACGACATCATTCCCCCGCCGACGCAGCGGGGGCAGCTCGATGCGGGCGCGCGAGAGCCGAAAGTAGAGGTCTTCGCGGAAGAGGCCGTCGGCGACCATTCGCTGCAAGTCACGGTTGGTGGCGGCAACGATGCGAACATCTACCGTTCGGGCCTGGGTCTCGCCGACACGAATCACCTCGCGCCGATCGAGGGCGCGGAGCAACTTCACTTGCATATCGAGCGGGAGCTCGCCGATCTCGTCGATGAACAGGACGCCACCGTCGGCGTCCTCGAAGTAGCCGGGACGGTCCTGGTCGGCGCCGGTGAAGGCGCCTTTGCGGTAGCCGAAGAAGGCGGCCTCGGTGAGGCTTCGGACGAGTGTTCCGCAATCGAGGGTGACCAGCGGCCGAGAGCGCCGGTCGGACAGGGAATGGATCGCACGGCAGGCGAGCTCCTTCCCTGTGCCCGTCTCGCCGACGACGAGGACGTCCAGCGGTGTTTGGGCGATCTTGCGAATCTTCGCGAAGACCTCACGCATGGCTAGGCTGCCGCCGATCATGTCTCCGAGGCACTCGTCGGTGGAGACCTCCACCTCGACCTCATTGGCGGACTCGAGCCGTACATCACAGTCACCCACGGAGATTACGGTGCCCGGAGTGATGACGGCGCTGCGGAGGACGACCGGGCCGATGCGCACGCCGTTGGTGCTGCCGAGGTCCCGGATTTCGACGCCGTGGTCGCGAACACACAGTTCGAGGTGAGCAGCGCTGACCGATGGGTGGTCGAGGACGAGGTTCGCGGTCTTGCTGCGACCCACGATGATCCGGTCCCGGGCGACCGAGACGGTCCGCCCGGTATCGAGGACCCGGAGGGTGAGCGCACCGAGACGGCGCCGGGTGGAGATGAGGGGAGCTGGTGTTCGGTAGGTGGTGTGGGTTTCGTCGTCGTTGGCCATTGGGGGGGCGAGCTCACTGCGGTACGTCGGCGCCTACGTAGTCGAGACGGTCGTTGTCGGTGGGGCGGAGGTCACCGTCGATGTCGGTGGGCGGGTCGCCGTCTTGCCACTGGGCGATGCTCATGAACGTCGTGGCGCCGGACATGGTCAGGCTGTAGTCGCCGCCGTTGAAATCGGTGAACCACCCGGTGTCGAACGGCGGCGTTTCGGACTCGGTGGCCGAAGTTGTGACCACGGCCTCCACGCAGGAGAGCTCGTCGGGCGGAGTGCCGCCCTGGCTGGCGACGATCGAGTTGCGGATGTTGACGGCGATCGGCGCCGTGCAACCGATGGCGGGAGTGTTTCCGAAGGTGCTGGTTGCCACCGTGCTGTACAGAACACTCGCAGAGGCGGAGTCGATGTCGAGGCTCACGGTGTCGTTGGCGCCGCCGCCGACGAAGGAGTTCACGATGACGAGTTCGCAGCCGTTGGTGGCGACGATGCCACCGCCTGCGTTCTGCACGATGCGGCTGCGTTGGACGTCGACCCGCGCTCCATCGCACGACAATCCCACGTCGTTGGCGTTGACTGCGAGCCGGAGGCCGAGCAGGTAGACCCGCGTGTCCATGCCCGTGGCCGCGAGCGTCGGCGCCAAGGCGCCGCCGTTGATCCACAGCGGCAGCTCATCCGCCGCGTTGATGAAGGCGATCGCGCCTGTCGTGACCTCGGCGGTCTCGTTGAAGCCCGTTCCCTCGTGGAGAACAATCACTGCGCGACCGAGCTCCATCGAGTCGACTGCGGCCAGCGCAGACGCGATGTCTTCGTACGGCGGTCCCGACCCCACGTGTAGGACGTTGGCGGGGTCAAAGCAGCGGCCATCGAACAGGTCGCATGCACCCGCTGCACACTGCTCGTGCTCGGTGCAGAACGTACACTCGTGGCTCGCGTCGTCGCACAGCAACAGCTGCTCGTCGCACACGGTGGTGTTCTTCGCGCTGCAGGCGACGCACGTCTCGCCAATGCACAGCGGCATCCCGGGATCGATCTGCGCGCACTCGCCATCCGGATCATCGAGCGCCGCACAGTCGACACACTCGCCCGACGAGGCGCAAAACGGCGCCGCGGCGTCGGGGCAGTCCTCCGGACCCATGCAGGGTATCGGGCCCGTGGAGCTACTGCCTTCGGTTGGCTCCGTACCGGTGCCGGTGCTTGTCTCTGTACCGCTGCCAGACGCCGTGCCTCCGGCGATGCAGGACTCGTCGGCGGCGATGGTGTTTCCGCCGCCACATGGGCTGTAGCAGTCATCGGAGGGCGGGCGTTCATCGACGCAGCCATCCCGCCCCGGGGTCGGGCCGCAGGTGCCCCAGGTACAGAACAGACGCGAGCCGTCCGGGTATCGACTCTGGCACCACGCGTCGCCGCCGGTGTTGGCGCAGTGATTGTCGTTGAGGAACCGGGTTACCTCGGGGCCACATGCACCTGCGACGAGGCCGAGCCCGACGCCCAAGATAGCGAGGCCGCGTGGAGTGAAACACAGATGCTTGCGTATGGAGTCAGAAACGGCCATGGATCGTCGCTCCCGTCATGCTTGGCGCCACGGACGGACGGACGGTGACGCGTCTTGCCCGCTGTCTGCGACCTACCGTCAGGTTGATCGCGAGCATGGCTGCGCCTGCGAGGGACGTGCCCATGCCAGCGGTGAGCCAGATGGCCCCACGTCCCGCGTAGTCCCGCCGGATGGCGAACCGTTCGTCGTCGTCTGGTGCGACCGTCTCGCCACGGGAGATCTGGACCGCGCCGTACGTCACCAGGCCGAGGCCCGCAGCCGCAACGACCACTCCGCCGATCCCGAGCGGGCCGAGTACGCGCGGCTCGTCACGATGCGCTTCCTCGGGAGGGGTCCTGCTCGGGACTGACGCGGGCACCGCGGTGTCGCTCGTCGTGCTGACCTCGACCATCGGCTCGTTCAGGGCCGCAGGCGCGGGCTCGAGCGCGTGGACCATCGACGGCACGCAGTCGAGCACGCGCGCATAGAGCTCGACGACGCGGCAGGTACTACACACGAAGGGCTCGACCGCCGGCTCGACGAGCTCGTTGCCGCGGTAGATGTGAACCTCGACCTCGTAGTCGATCAAGTCGGTGTGGCGCACCTCGACAACGATCCGATCGTCCGCGGGGCCATGGCTCGCGGTGACATCATGATCCGCAAGCCCTCGCTGCAATCGCTGCTGCAGCTGCTGTTCCAGCGTGACATCGGGCTCGCCGAGGTCGTCGGTCGCATGGACTTCCACCGCGACGTCTCGTGCAGGGGCGCTGGCCACCAGGGTCAGCCAAAGCGATGCAGTGGTCAGCATCATTCAACCGCTCCTTCACACTTGCCGACGAGCTTCGCAATCTGGGGATCGGTCAACCCGGCGCCCTCGTCCATACATGCTTCGTATCGTCCGAGTTCGAGGTATGCCAGTACCCGCAGTCGCTTTCGGTCTGCCTCCGACCAACACGCCGAGCGAGACGTCGTGGCCAGTACGCCGTTCCAGTCGTACTTGCGCTTCGCATCCTGCGCCGCCTGCCGGGAATGTCTGCAGTCCTCGGGTGCAGGTACGTCCGGTTTCGCGCGGGGGTGGCGAGGCCGCCGCGCGTTTCGGCGTCGTTTTGGCACGGGGGCCAGGCTTGCCCTGGGCTTGCGGGACTCGGGTTCTGGCCTTGCGACCTCCGGGGTAGGCTCGTCGCCGCCGCCCTCCGTCTCCTCTAAGTCCCCACCGTCGCTCGTACCCGTCGTGTTGGACACGAGGGCCTCCAGTAGACCGCTGGGGACGGGGTTCGCAGTGGTCGCCGGCCCGGGGTCGTTCGCCACGTTCGTCTCGCGCTCCCACGCTGATCCGTCGGCCGGTCCCGTGACGGCCGCTCCGGTGTGCGAACCGTTGCCGGACCATGGCTGCCAGATGAACGCCAGCGCCAGTGCGAGCGCGATCAGGACCCCGATGATGCACAACCCGACGATGACGGTCGTCGACAGTCGCGGTCTGTGAGCACCGACGAGGTTCGGCCTCGCACCGCCGGACATCTCCACATGCTGACCGCCAAGTGGCGCGTCCGCTGTGGACACGGCACCCTGCGCTGCACGATCCGCCGGCGATACCGGCATGACGCCGCCCGAGACGCTCGCGGATGCCACGGCCCCTACCGACATCATGCCCAACGCCTGAAGGATCTCGTCGAGCCGGAGCACGACCGCTGAAGCCGAGGGACGACGAGCCGTCTGCACATGGGTGCAGTCCTCCACCAGCTCACTCAGCGCTGGCGGTAGGTCGGGTCGCCGAAGGGTGAGGGGAGGAGGCGCAGTCGGCGTGGACGTCTGCAGCTGGACGTATGCGTCTCCCTCGGTGTGGCGAAACGCTGGCGCGCCCGACAGCAGCTCCCACAGCACGACCCCGAACGAAAACACATCCATCCGCGGGTCGGCGGGGTCACATCCGACCTGTTCGGGTGGCATATACCCAGGGGTGCCGGGGATCTCGTGGGCCCCGGTCAACCGCCCCGGGTCACCCACACGTAGGGGACGGACATCGCCGGCGGCATGGCTGAAGTCGATCACCTTCGCGACCGAGCGCCCCTCGATGGTGGTGACGAGGATGTTCGACGGCGTCAGGTCGCGGTGAACGATCCCGAACCGATGCATCACCCCAAGTGCTTCGGCAACGCCCCGCATCAAGGCCAGGAGCCGATGGAGCTCGAGCTTCTCGCCCTCGAAGATCGACACGACGTTGATCGCGGGTCCCTCGACGTACTCCATGACGATGTACGGACGCCCATTTTCCATGCGCCCGGCGTCGATGGTCATGGCGATGTTGGCGTGAGACGGAAGACGGCCGCCGTAGCGAGCTTCATTGGAGAACCGCTCCTCCCGCTCGGAGCGTCCGACGTAGCGCTGCGCGAGCACCTTGACCGCCACCGTGCGATCGAGCTCTCGGTCGCGTGCGAGGTAGACCGCGCCCATACCACCTCTTCCCAACGGTCGCTGCACCTCGTAGCGTCCATCGATGACTTCGCCCCACGCCAGGTGCCCGTCGGTATCGTCACCGCGCGTTCCGTGAGCCACGGTCATGGCCTGGCCTCACCCACCGGCAGCGGCGAGCATGCACGCTGGAGCACCATCGCGGTGGCCACTGCACCCCCAATGACGGCGGTGGCGACCAACAACAGCCACACTCTTCGCTGCCGCGGGCGGGGGGCGGAGAAGTCTTGGGGTATTGCGGGAGGGTCGTCGGAGGAGATCGTCCCCGCCAAGGAGCGACTCTCGTTGCCACTTGGGCGGCAAGGTGGGCCCTCCGGTTGTCGCCCGTCGGCCCTCGCATCGGTGGGGCCGACGAACGACGGCAGCAACTCGGTCGGCGTCAACGCGGCGGGTCTTGGGCAGACGATCGGTTCGTCCCTTGGGCCCAACGGCGTGCGCGTGTTGGCAGCCGCGTGGTGCACCGCACCGAGGGTGCGCTGGCGAGGTTGAATGGGTGCATCCGTCTCGGGTCCGTTGCTCGGCGACGATCGAGAGGGCTCGCTGTCCAGCCACGGCAGCCTCTCGTAGATGGTGGTGGTCGCTTCGTCGTATACGTCATCGTCGCCCGGGCGCTCGATGCGTTGCTCGGGTTGCGCGGCCGCGAACCTGCGGGCGTGAATCACAGGCAGGGTGAGCTCCGACTCGGCGCGGGCACGCCGTTCGACGATGAACGACGGTCGCGCGGTCGGGTGGGCCTTGGTGAACCCGGAGGAACGCGAGCCAACGACCTTCTCGTACAACTCGATGATCTTGAGCCGGGCGCCTTCCCGCCCAGGCCACTTCGACAGTAGCGCGAGGGCCTCACGTGCGTCCGAGATTCGCTCGCGAACGTCGTGGGCCAGCAGCCGCTGCCGCACATACTCGAGCTTTGGTGGCAGCGTGCGGTCGGTCGCAGGTACGGTGGTGTTCCCCAAGATGTCGCGCGCCAGCGCGGCGTCGGTGCGGCACGTGTCACGAAACCGACGTCCTGTCACCAGTTCGTGGAAGATCGCCCCCACGGCGAACAGATCGGATGCCTTGCACGCGAGCCCCCTGGCTTGCTCGGGTGCCATGTATCGCAATGTGCCCTGGACGTGGGGCCCCGGTCCGTCCTCGTGCAGCACTGGCCTCGCAATGCCGAAGTCGGTCAGCACCACGTCACCCACCGACGAGATCAGCACGTTGCCGGGTTTGACGTCCCTGTGAATGACTCCAGCTGGTTTGTCGGCGACGGTGTGCTCGTGTGCGACGAATAGCGCGGTGAGGATCTCGTAGATGATGTGCACGGTGACGTCGAGGGGCATGTGTCCCCCGGCCGTGCGCACCCGATCTTGGAACTCGAACAGGTTGACGCCGTCGATCCGCTCCATCGCCATGTAGAGCAATCGGTCATGTTCGCCGATCTCGAACACCGAGACGATGTTCGCGCTGCTCAGCTGCATCGTGATTCCCGTCTCTCGGACGAACATCTCCCGGTATTGCTCGTCCTCTGACAGCTCCGGATGCATGATCTTGAGCGCGAGAGACTTGTTCAGGGCAAACGGGTCGGTGAGCAGGCGTGAACTGTCGGGGGTGAGCGCGCGGCTGGTCGTCACCCGACGAGTGCCGAGCTGCCAGCCCTTGACTGCGCTCCACACCTCACCCATCCCACCACGCCCCAGCAGGTGCACGAGATCGTAGTCCGCGAACCGAATCGGTTGAACGTTGGAGATCATCGGAGCTGACATCAGCCGACGCAGGATTCGGGACCCACGTTGGTTTCGCAAGGGGAAAAACCACTGGACCAAAAGTTGCCAGCCTGGCCAAAAATGGCCATATGCAATTGAACGTTGATTGAATGAAGGTTGGACGACGTACCGACGATATCGGCATTGTGTGCCAGTACAGCGATGGTCGGATTCGTTCCGGTCGACGCTGCATCTACCTCGGAAATCAGGTCGCCACACCTGGCACGGCGATTGCCTTTAACAACGCTCGTGCAACCTGTTGCCCCCAACGTCAACGTCGACATGCTCGACTCCCGCGCGAAGTTCTGGCTCGTCGTCACAGTCATCGGCACTGTTATGGGGCTCGTGCTGATCAGCGGGCCGCTGGGCTGGATCTTTGGCCGCAACCTTCGGCGTCGATACAAGGCGTTCGGCCACAGGCCGGCCGCTGCTGCGACCGCGACTTGGCTATTGGGCATCATCGCTACCGTCACGGGTATCGCCGCGATTCTATTCGCGGCGTCCGTCATCGTCGGGTTGATGTTCCACGGATAGCTCGCCCGTGGTCGACGACGAAGAGCCAACCATCGGCGAACGAGCCGAGGCGATGTTCGAGAAGATCCGGCACCGTGTGCCCGTGCTCGACCCCCGTGAGGCGCTGGATCCCCGCCGGGCCTGGCGTGACGCCCGGAACGGCTGGGAGTGGGTCGAGAGCCAGATCGAACCCCTGGGATCGAAGCTGGAGCCGGCCCACGAAAGGCTCGAACAACTGCATGAACGCGTGGAGAGGGCGAGGGAGCTCGCGGAGCGCCGAACGCCAGATCCCGACGGGCGCGGCGATGACGATGAGGACGATGGTTGGGGCGTGCTGGAGTGGGGCGTATTCCTGCTGGTCGTCGAGTGGCTCAGCGAGCAAGAGCTGACGCTCTCCCTCGAGATCGACCAGGCGCTGTGGACCTTCGAGGCAGATGAAGACGACGGTCGGTTCACGATCTGGAACCAGGCCGTCTTCACACCCGGCGCACCGCTGGCGGCGCGGTTGGGCGACCCGATGATGCACGGTGACTCCATCGCGCCAGGAGCGGGCAGCAGCAACGTGTTGATCGGCGGCAAGCCGGCGCTGCGCATCTGCGACACCCACATCTGCACAAAGTCGACTCCCTTTCCCCACGCGTGCACGGGATTCGTGTCGACCTATGAAGGCGTGGCGATCAACGGCTTCGCGGCGCTTCGCCTGGGCGACTTCGTCAACGAAGGCCCACACGGCCTCAACCCGATCATCGGCGGGTGTCCGACGGTGACGATCGGCCCTGTGGCCCCGCCGGTGGAGTGCTGGGGCCCGACGGGCAAGCCCATGGCACCTCCGGCCGACTTCTTTCCGTTTCGCTGGCGCAAAGGCCAGCTGGGTCACTTCAAGGGCAAGGTCGTACTCGGCGTTGACATCGACGGCCCGCTCGTCCGGGTGGAGGGCACGGTGACCGCTGCCCGCCTCTGGTCGGAGAAGACCACCACCGTGGACCTCCCGCTGGGTGATATCGACGGCGACGGAAGAGCCGAGGCGTTGCGCGTGACCACCCAAACGAAGACCGAGCGCGCGCTCGGGGTGAGCACGGTGGAGTTCGAGGCTCACCCGGTCGGACGTCGGGTGGATCGGGCCGCGGTCACTCCCACGTCCAGACCCCCTGCCCCCCGTCCCAAGGTCAAAGCAACCCACGAGATCGTAGAGACATGATGCGCACAGCACCGTTTCGAGAATCGAGTCACATCCTGCACACCCTGCCCCGCACGCATCGTCGTGTTGGGGTGCGACCTGCCCACGACGAGAGCCTGGGGTATGTGCTTCCAGTTCCGCGAGGCTGGGGGCGGGTCGAGGCCCTCGCGGCGGGCCCCCAGCGCGGCCGTCCAGAAATCCTGGGTGTGTTCTCCCCCGAGGCCGACCTGGCCGGGCCACGGATCGTCGTCTCGGTGACCCGCCTTCCATGGGACGTCGACCCTCGAGCGTGGGTCGAACACCACTGGAGGAAGGCGGGGTGGTCGATCGCCGTCGCGCGGCCACTCGATGCGCGTTGGCACCCCCGATTCGAGGTGGGTGCACTGCGCGACACCGAGAGTGCGGTGGAGGTGCGACGCACGACGGGGTGGGTCGACAACGGCCGGCTGATCCGGGCGGACGTGGCCGCCCCCACGTCCAACTGGGCGCGCCTGCACGACCTGCTGTGGCCGTGCGGTGTGCTGTGTTCCCTATCGAAGCCCACATATCGTCGGGAGGTCGAGGTCCAGTGCAGGGTCGGGGGTCCCTGGCTGGGCTTCGGCCTCCCGGCGTCGTGGCATGTCAGACGGGTCGCGCCGTCGCTTCAAGGGGGCAGTCGGTGGGTGGCCTCGGCTGAGGCAGGCGTCGCGGTCGTGCGGATCGATGCCACGCCATGGCCTCCCGGCGGGGTGGAGCCGGTCGAGGCGCGCCAACATCGGCTGCGTCGCGAGCTGAGGTCCGAGGGCCTGGTGCCGGCTCGACGGGTGCATCGCGTACCTGCCGAGGGGGCTGCGGGCACACCGGGCCTGGCCGGCGTGTTCGACATGCACGCCCAGGACCACGAAGAGCCGTTCTCGATACGCATGGCGCACCTCGACGCCGGTGGGGTCAGCGTCGACTACGTCGCCGCGGTGGCGTCTCCCTTGCGTCACCCGATCGACTGCATGCGCGCCCATCGAGCGCTGGAACTGGCCGTGGCGAGCACGCAGGTGCGCCCGCACGACGAGGAGACGCATGCCGCCTGACGATCGATCACGACAGCCAGCCGTGGGTGAGCTCGCGGGCAGCCACGGCCTGGGGCCGCTGCCCCCACCACACTTCGAGATGGCGCTGCGTCTTGGGTCCAGCGCCGCGCCGCTGGGCGAGGTTCGCTGGGCCGTTCGCTCGGTCACCCTCGACGAAGCTCTGCATACTCCGTACGCGCTGCAGATCCACGCCGTTGCCGGCACGACCGACTTCGACCTCGACGAGCTCATCGGCGCGCGGCTGCACTTCGAGCTTGCACGACGGGAGCACGCCCGGATCATGCATGGTGTGGTGCAGCGGGCGGAATTGGTGGGTGACCATGGCGACGGCACTCGCGTGGTCCTGCATGCCGGGCCGGCCCTGGCCCTGCTCGGCCACTCCCGTCGCAGCCGGGTGTTCCAGGACGCGACCGTCGTGGAGATCGTGCGGGAGGTCGCCGAGCCGTTGCTCGCCCGCTACGGAAGCGCGGTGGTGTGCGACCGGTTGACGTCGGCCTACATGCCCCGCGACTACTGCGTGCAGTACCGAGAGTCGGATCTGGAGTTCCTGCTGCGAATTCTCTCCGAGGCGGGAATCACGGTGCTGTTCGACCACTCTGGTGACGCCGAGCAGGTGCTGCTCGTCGACGACAACCAGGAGTTGCCATCGGCGGGAACGGATCCGCTCGAGAGGGGTGGCCTACACCCGCCAACGCTGCCTTACGTGCCGGACAGAAGCGACGAGGTACCGACCGAGAGCATCCGTGCGCTTGCCGTGGCACGTCGTGCCGGGCCCGAGCGATGGGCGTGCTCCGTCGACGACTGGATGAGCCGACCGCCAGTGGTGCCGAGCTCGACGACCGATGCCGAAGGAGGGCACGGCGGTCCTATCGTCGATATCGACGAAGGGCGTGCGAACGAAGGGCCAGCCGGCGAGGGGCCTCCGGTCGATGACACCCGGCACCGGGTTGCATTGATGAACGCACGTGGCCAGGCCGGCGCGAGCACGCTGTCGGCCACGAGCAACGCGACTGTGCTGAGGGCAGGCTCGGTCTTCGAACTGGCCGGGCCGCTCGACGAGGGCCATGGGCAACGCTGGGTCGTCACTCGTGTGCGTCACCACGGAGATGTGCCGCAGGCGAGCGTGCATGGCCGGGCAGACGGCGGCCAACCCCAGTACAGCAACGAGATCGTCTGTCAGCCGTACGAGACGCGGATCGTCCCCCAACGGTGCACGCGACCGCGCGCACAGGGGATCTACACCGCGAGGGTCACCGGCCCTACGCCCAAGAGGATCCACACCGATCGCTTCGGCCGCATCCAAGTCCAGATGCTCTGGGACGAGCGCTCGAATGCAGTGGAGACGCGGTCGTGCTGGCTGCGGGTGATGCAGCCGTGGGCAGGGGACGGGTTTGGCACGGTCTTCATCCCGCGAGTGGGTGCACAGGTCGTCGTCTCGTTCGTGGATGGTGATCCCGACCGGCCGTTGTGCATGGGCTGTGTCTACGACGGGGCGAACGCGCCGCCCTACCCCTTGCCCGAGTCGGAGACGCGCACGGTGCTACGTACCTCGAGTACGGATGGCGACGGCTTCAATGAGCTGTCCTTCGAAGACACGGCCGGTGAAGAGGAGGTCTACCTCCATGCCCAAGGAGCCCTCCGCGAGGTCGTGCGCTCGGAACACACGACCACCATCGGCGGATCCCAGCGAGAGTCGATCGGCCGCGCACGCGTGACCACCGTGGGCCTCGACGATGTCGTGCAGGTGGGCGGCGATGGGATCGAGACGATCGCCGGGAACGTCGCCAGTCGGGTGCGTGGGGCTGTGCAGGTGCGGATCAGCGACTCTCCCGCGGAGCCCGATGGGGCCCGCGGCTACGCCATGACCGTCGTGCGTGGGCGGTACACGGTCGAAGCTGCAGAGGCCGTCGTGCTGCAGTGCGGCGCCTCTCGCCTCGAGCTGCACCCTCAGAAGATCGTGCTGTCGGGGCCCGAGATCGTCGCACGGTGCCCCAACGACGGCGCACCTCACGAGACGTCGCTGGCCATGACCACCACCTCGCTGGATGTGGTTGCCGACATCATGCGCCACCGCGCGGCCGTGGTCACAACCAGGGCAGAACACCAGGTCGTCTTCGGGGCAGGTCCGGGCGGTCAGGCCAGTTTGATGTCGCTGACGAACGATGGTGCGAGGGTGCATGCGCGCAAGGCCGTCGATGTACAGGCGTCCACCGTCGTGGTCGCGGGAACCGAGGCTGCGACGGTCAAGGGCTCGACATGCACCGTCGAGGGGGCAATCGTCGCCGTCAACAGCGAGCGAGTCGGTATCGATGCGACTGGCCGCGTCGAGATCAGCACGCCTGGGCAGGTGAACATCCGTGGACACGAGCGCATCACCCTCAACTGAGCCCACGCTGCTTCAGCGGTGGTGCCGCCTCGGCGAGCAAGCGCTCGCCGGAGATCGAGCGCTGCCTCTGCGCCCGACGCTGGCTCTGTGCCGTGAGCTGCTCGTTCTCTCCGCCTGGACGAAGGCGGGAGGCAACATCACCAGGACGGCCGCGAGGTTGGGCGTCAGCCGCAAGACGGTCCGTATTGCGCTGCGTCGCTGGAGAGCGGCGAGTGGCGCGTGGCGCGGTCGAGGAACTGGCGGCGGGGAGGCCGATCGGCGCAGGCCTTGATGGACGAGTACAATCGCCGTTTCGCCCGCGAGCCGCACAGCACCCACGATGCTCACCGCCCTCTTCGCGATGACGAAGAGCTCGACCGACTGTTCACGCTGCACCACGAACGGAAGCTCTCGAACAACCTGACGCTGAACTACGACAAGGTGCTCTACTTGGGAGCCCCCAGACCAAGACACTGCGCGGCAAGATGTGCTCGGTCTTCGAATTCGAGGACGGGGTCGTCGAGCTGTGGCACGAAGGGAATCGACTGCCCTACTCGATCTTCACCAAGGACGGTCACATTCGACAGGCCGAGATCGTCACCAACAAGCGACTCGCCGTCGTGCTCGAGCAGATCCGGGATAAGCAGGAGATCCGCGATCAGCAGAGGTTGGCGTCACCGAAAATGACGTTGAGGGAGAAGCGGTTGCTTCGCGAGGCTGCGACCCGTGCGGCTACGCCTCCTTCAGCGTGACCGCCGCACCCGACATCTCTACTTTGGAGATGACCCGCCATTTCTACTTGGCCTTGACACCGCGTGTAGGCCCGAGGGCGGCGACTCCGCCTGGCTGTACCTTCGGCCCCAACGGGCCACGTCCTGGCAGTGCTGAGCTCCGGATGTCCCACTGTCGGAATACCAAGGCTTGGGCATGCCTCGTATGCGTTTCTTCCTTGAGGTCTCAGGCTTCTGTGTTCCTTGTCCCCCTTTGTCGCAACTGACTGCGACCAGGCAGAAGGAGCAGAGTAGAAGGGCGAGAGCGCGCATGTTCGACCACTACCACGGTGCAGTTTCGATTGTTCGGTGGATCAGTTGCTCTTCCGGGCCATTCCCGCGTTAACTCCGCATGACCCGGTCGGCGAGAATCCAATCAAGCTCCGTGCCAATGGATCGCGGCCGAACTCGTTGAAGGTTAACGCGAATCAGCCAGCGTCGAATCTCGGGCGAATCTAATTGCCGAGCAATTCCAATCGGGTACCAATCCGAAGTCGCGGCACTGGGCTGCGGCTGCACCCACGACGATGGCCTCCCTCGCTCCTGCGCTTGTGCGGGCGGGTCGCTGTTGTTCGCATCCGAACGGAACCCCCAATGCGTACGCTTCTCGTCTTCCTCGTCCTCCCGCTCGCCGCCTGCGATCCCGCCTCCGAGGGCCAGCCCCTCGAGCTACGCCCCGCGGTCGCCGAGGAGCCCACCCCGCTCCTCGATCCGGCAGAGCACCTGGCGGCTCAGCGCAATGACCCCTCGCGCGTCGATATCTGCGAGGGCTACGGGCGCGACCCCGGGGTGCGCCTCACCAACGACACGCTGTTCCCCGGCGAGGTCGTGGTCCCCGATCTGTGCATCTCCACGGTGCCCAACGTACTGGGCTGCTGGATGACCGACCACGTCACCGACATCGGCGCCACGGGCCAGCTGGAGCTTTGGTGTGACTTCGCGTGCTCCGGCGTGCACGAGACGGTGGAGATCGTCGCTGGCTTCCCGCAGGCCGGCCAGGAGGTCCGACTCGTGTTCGGCAACCCGTGCGGGTAAGTCTGGGAGGGGTTGGGCGGACTCGTCATCGAGGCAATACTGCACCCCGATGCCCCCGCGAAAACCCCTCGTCTCTGAACGAACGCTGAAGGCCCTGGATGTTGGGCCACTACTGGAGGAGGCCGACAGGCCCGAGATCGAACTCTATCGTCAAGTCTTCCTAGGTCGTGCTCTCGAAACCGAGAAGCAGAACGGAGACTCTGGCGTCTGGCGCTTCCTAGAACTCATCTGCAGCTTTCCTCTCGTGGCATCGGATTCGGAAGAGCCGATTCAGTCCCTCGGATGGTTTGGTGAGATGAAGTTCGCTGGGCCGGACGACCTCCTCCAACAGGAAGTCGAAGCCGCAAGGGGCTGGCTCCCGCAGGTCGAGGACGCCGAACTCCGAGCGCGTGTTGGCGAGATCGCGTTGCTCCGCGGAGGCCGACACCACGAGCGGGTCAGGCTCGTCGCGGCAGCCTACGTCACATCCGCGAGAACACTCCCCAAGGAGACGCTGTGGCCCGTCCGAGCTGATCGTCTGGAACGGGCGCTTAGACTCGGGCTCAGTCTTGGGCGGTCCCACCCTGCCGCCACCAACGCGCACGAAGCCATCTTGGAAGCTATGGGAGGGTTCCGGTTCGGCCCAACACCGTGGCTTCCATTGCGCTTGTCTAGGTTGTTGTTTGACCTCCGGCTCGGTGATCCGCCAAAGGAATCGCAACGATGTCGCGACATCATTGAGTCCGCTCAAGAGGCGCGCGACGAGCGGGCAATTCAAGACTACTCTGAGTTGCTCGCAAAATGGGAAGAGCGTTCGGGAAACGCTGAGGCGGTGAGGGGTGCTCGTCTCGAAGTCGCTCGGTCTCACGAGAGAGTTGGCGACCAAGCGCTCGAATCTCAGCCAATGGTCGCGTCCGCCGAGTACAAAGCCGCAATCGACACCGCTCGGGCGGCCGGGAAGCAACAAGACTACGCGCAAGACCTCCAACGCAAGCTAACGGATGCCGAGAGGAGAACCCTGGCCACGCTGAAGCGGCACTCCGTGTCGGTGGATCTGACTGACACCGCCGAGCGTGCCCGAGATGTTGTCAAAGGGAAGTCTTTAGTGGATGCACTTGCCGCTCTCGCGCTGGAGTGCTCTCCAATGCCGATGCAGGAGCTGCGCTCCGGAGTTGAAGAGAGCGCTCGAGAGTTCGTCTTCATGCACATAGCGCCCCAGGCAACCCTGAGTGGCAGGGGAAGGACGACGGCTGAGATCCCGTCTCTGCATGGCACCTCGGAAGCGAAGCGCGAGGTTGCGATGCGTATGCACATGATGCAACGGGCAGCCATGCAACAAAGCATGCTTGCAACGGGACTGATCGAACCTGCCCGGCTTCAGATCTTGTTGGAGCACGGGCCGTGCATCTCAAGCGGGGCGCTAGCCCCACTGCTAGATCACAACCCAATGATCCCGGAGGGGCGTATAGCCTTGTTCGACCGAGCCATACGCGCCGGGCTGGTGGGCGACTGGGTGGTCGCCGCTCACCTGTTGCCGCCTCTGCTAGAGCATAGCCTTCGGTGCATTCTTGAGTCGCAGGGCGCCGTCGTCAGCAGCTACGACGACCAAAGAATCGAACGCGAGTATGATCTGGGCAAGCTCCTGGATATGCCGGTGACTACGTCACTTCTGGGCCCGGACCTCCACTTCGATCTTCTTGGCTTACTTGTGCGGCCGGCGGGTTCCAACATCAGGAACCGAATAGCCCACGGCTTAGTGCCAAGCGAAGAATTCGATAGTCCATACTATAGATATCTTTGGTGCATAACCTTGAGAATGCTGGTAATCCCCATGCTTCGTCGCCCGCATCCTTCAGAGGTACCCGAACAGCCAGCCCCCGAAGCCGTAGATCAAGCGGACGAGAGCGGAGGGAAGGACGCTGCTGCGGAGGAGACCTTTTGACTTCGGCCGACATGCGCAAGCCCGGTCGGCGACTGGACTGGCCGACCACTTCCCCCAAGGTCACGCGCGGCCTAACCAACCTGTCTAAGAAATCGGGGGAATTCCAGACCTTCGTCTTGCCGGCCGCCAAAGAGCGCGGGGTCGTCGAACTCGGCGCCTCCGAGCTCGCCTTGATCCTCGAGGGGATCGACCTGTCCAACGCCCGAAGACGGCCGCGATGGGAGCGAGTCGACAGGTGGGTCGCCGCCCCCTGACGATGCTCTTGCACTTCGCGATCGA
>JAHZJA010000331.1 GCA_022601155.1 Deltaproteobacteria bacterium
CTCGACCCACGTATCGACCCACGTGTCGATCCGCCGCACGACGAACGCACTGGTACTGCTGGCGTAGGGGAGGGGGCTGGCCGCGAACGCGCGCTCGATCGCGGTCCGATCGCCTGGGGTCCACGAGGGCTCGATCGCCGAGCGCGGGTCGGCGCACGGAGAGGCGGCGGTCTCGGTCTGCTGCAGGCTCCCCGCGACCGCAACGCTCAGCAAGGCCACCGCCGTTCCACCGACGATCCACTGCCGTCGCCGACGGCCGGGCTCGTGGTCGAGCTCGGCCAGCAGGGCGGCCATGGTGGGGAAGCGGTCCTCGGGTCGGGCGCTGAGGCCCCGCATGATCGCCCGCACGATGGAGGCCGGCACGGGGCTGCCCTTGGGAGGCGGCAGCACCTGACCGCGGTTGGTGGCGATGGCCAGCGCCATGCGGCTGTCGGCCTCGAACGGCCGTCGGTTCCACAGCGCCTCGTACAGCGTCACGCAAAACGAGAACTGATCGGCACGGGCATCGAGCTCTCGACGCGCGTGCTGCTCGGGAGCCATGTACGCCGGGGTTCCGAGCAGAGCACCGGTCCGGGTCACCCCGTCGCTGAGGCTGGTGCTCGACGGATGACTGGACTCGAGCTTCTTCTCGAGCATGCGCAGCTCGTTGGTGTCCAGCCCCGCATCCAGCTGACGGGCGAGTCCAAAGTCGACCACCTTGACGCCTTCGTCGGCGTCCAGCAGTACGTTGCCGGGCTTGAAGTCGCGGTGGATCAGGCCGGCCCGGTGCGCTGCGGCCAGGCCCGCGCCTGCGTCCGCGAGCACGGCCACGATGCGTGACCACGCGCGGGGCTCCGCGTCGAGCCACTGCTGCAGGTCACCACCGTCGACGAGCTCCATCGCAATGAACACCGCGCCGTCATACGTGCCCACGTCGTGCACGGTGATCACATGGGGGTGCACCACCTTCGCCATCGCCTGTGCCTCGCGCATGAGGCGGGCATGCCCGGTCTTCTCGTTGGTTCGGCTGCGCAGGAGCTTGAGCGCCACGCGTCGGTCGAGCTCGGGATCGTAGGCGGCGTAGACCACTCCCATGCCGCCTTGCCCAATGGGCTCGAGCAGCACGTAGCGTCCGAGCAGCTGACCACGCTCGTGGACCGGACCCAGCCTGCTCTCGCGGGCGGCAGCGGGCCCAGACCCAGCCTCCGTGGC
Organism: Deltaproteobacteria bacterium; assembly: GCA_022601155.1. Classification (GTDB taxonomy): domain Bacteria; phylum Myxococcota_A; class Polyangia; order Nannocystales; family Nannocystaceae; genus Paraliomyxa. The sequence goes on from JAHZJA010000331.1 coordinate 1,192, forward strand.
CGTGGCCGTGGCCGAGGGCATCGAGTCGCGAGCTTCGACCTGTCCATCGAGCAGGGTAGGGTCCCGCGACACCCCTTCATGATGCCCCAGCGCCGCGGGCTCGCCAAAAGCTCTATCCGCGGGAGCTGTCGGGCGGTTCGTCGGACGGTCGGGTACGATGTCCCGATGCCCGGAAACGAACGAGAGCAGGGGTCGGCGGACGATCCGGGTTGGAGCTGGGTCGACACGGCCGACGGCCTCGCCCAGCTACTGGACCGCATCGGTCGTGAACCTCGCTTTGCGCTCGACACCGAGTCCAACAGCATGCACGCGTACCGGGAGCGGATCTGTCTGATCCAAGTCTCGATCCCCGGGCTCGATGTACTGGTAGACCCGCTCGCCGTCGATATCCGACCGCTGGGGGCACTGCTGGCCAACCCGGACATCGAGAAGGTGATGCATGGGGCCGACTACGACATCCTGTGCTTCAAGCGGGAGCACGAGTTTTCGTTCGCCGGCCTGTACGACACGATGATCGCGGCACGGGTGCTGGGGTGGTCGGGCTATGGACTCGGCGCGATCCTTGGCGAGCGCTACGACTTCAAGGCCAACAAGAAGATGCAGCGCTTCGACTGGGGGCAGCGACCGCTCCCCGATCATGCGCTCGACTACGCTCGCTACGACACACACTTCTTGCTGGATCTGCGGGAGCAGCAGCGCGCCGAGCTGGTCGAGGCCGAGCGCCTCGAAGATCTCGAGCACGCCTGCCAACGGCAGACCCGAGTGGAGCCGCGGCCGACCAAGGCCCAGCTGCTTGGGATGTGGCGGATCAAGGGCGTCCGTGATCTGCCAGGGCCGGCCAAGGGCATCTTCGCCGCGCTGTACGATCTGCGCGAGGCCGTGGCACGAGAGATCGATCGCCCCGTGTTCCGTGTGATGGCTGACGCCGTGATGCTCTCCCTGGCCCAAGCCCCGCCCAAGGACGAGGGGGCGCTGGCCCGGGTCAACGGCATGCACCCGCGGCTGCGCGGTCGCGGTCGCGCTCGCATCTTGGCGGCGATCAAGGCCGGGCAACAGGCAGCGCCGCCCAAGCCACCTCCGCGGGAGCGGGGGGCTCCGCGTGAGCAGGTCGCTCGGTTCGATCGTCTCCGGGCGTGGCGCAAGGCCCTGGCCGCCGAGCGTGGGCTGGAGCCCGATGTGATCCTCGGCAAGGACAGCCTGATGGTCGTCGCCGAGACCGACCCGCGCGACGAGGCGCAGCTTCGGGCCAGCGGAGCGCTCGATGACTGGGAGTTCGGTCGCTACGGCGCGTCGTTGCTCGAGGCGCTGCAGCAGGGCTGATCGCAGACGGACAACGACCACCGTGGTGGTCCGAGGCCGGCCACGCGGATGCAACGCTACGGCGCGGCGCGGATGATGACGTCGAGCTCGCGGACCAACATCGGCTGGTCGAACGGCCGCAGCTGGACATGGATGTGAGCGGGGAGGCCGTCGAGCTGCTCGGTGTCGATGCCGTCGGGCATGAGGATCGGCAAGAATGCGGACTCGTAGGTCCCGTCCTCGCGGATCACCCAGTCGAGGGCATAGTTGGCGATGCGCTTGAAGTGGCCGCCGGGACCGTCGTTGAAGCCCTCGACGTCCATCTCGAGGTCGACCAGCGGCGCGTCCGCGTCCATCCAGCTGGTGGGGTTGCCCGGCAGGTAGAACTCGGCCCCCTGCAGCGGCATGGGGAACATCTCGGAACCCTGGCCTCCGCGGACGACGGGAAAATCGTCGCCGTCGGAGATCGCGACGTAGCTGTCCTGGCCCCAGCCGATCTCGAACCAGCCCACGCCATCATCGCCGCTGGACTCGCTGCCCTCGCCAGTCTCGGACGAGGACCCGTCGTCGCAGCCCGGCACGGCGACCAGACCGGCGACCAAGCCCGCCAACAACGTTGAACGCGATGCTCCTGCCCACCAGCGCTTCATGTGCTCATCCCAGGTTCTTCTTAGGCCAATGCGTAGCCCAATGATGGATGGCGGCCGGCCACGGCACGCCCACAGGGCCCGGGGACAAGCATGTGGGAGACATCCGCGAGGTGCAAGTTTCCAGGTGGGGACAGCGCCGCGGTGGCGGCATTGGGCGATGGAGAGAGGCCCAGCCCGGTCCCGATCATGGCGCAGGTGCCGTCGTGGAGTTCGGAGGGCCAGCCGTGGCGGCCCAGGTGATTGCAGGAGAGGCCAAGGAGACGCCGCACAGGGCGATGGCGAGCAGGCCGATTCGTCGAAGCATGAGTGCGCCTTCGCAGAGCGCTCCGTCGCGACCGGGGGCGATGCCCCGGCCGCGACGGGTCGCGTCGGTTCGTTCGGTTTGGACAACGCCACCCGAGCACCGAAAAAGAAGAGTCACTTTGCCAGGCCGGTGCCCGTGTGGCTCCTTGTCATGTACGCAGCGCCCGGCCGCCTTCACGAAAAATGAAGACCGACCCGGCGCGCGCGTCTGCCACCGCGGTTGGAGGGCTTCAGCCCCCGAGGGCTTTGCTGGCCAGCTCGAACACGTCGCGCGACAGCCCCTCGCTGCGAGAGATTCGAGTCAGCTGGGTCCGCATGGCCTCGCGGCGCCCCGTGTCGTATCGCCGCCAGTGGCCCAGCGGGCCCACCAGTCGCGCGGCACCCTGGGGGTTGAGCCGGTCGAGCTGAAGCACGTGGTCGGCGAGCAGTGCATAGCCCCGCCCGTCGGCGGCGTGGAACTGCGAGGGGTTGCGGACCGACAACGCGCCCAGCAACGCCCGGACGCGGTTGGGGTTGCGGAGGTTGAAGTCCGCATGTCCACACAGCGCGATCACGCGGTCGAGCGTGTCGGGCACGGTGGACACGGCCTGGGCGGTGAACCACTTGTCGACGACCAACGGCTCCTGCTTCCAGCGCTCGTAGAAGTCGCGCAAGGCGGCATCGCGATGCTCGCCCCCGACGTGCACCAGGCAGTGCAGGGCCGCCTCGGCGTCGGTCATGTTGTCCGCGTCGTCCAGCTGGGTGCGGGCCAGACCCGCGGCCTGGACGCGGGCGGCGGCGTCGCTCTGTTCGACCAGGAGCCCGAGGATCGTGTTGCGGAGTCGCCGGGCTGCGATCGCCTCGCGGTCGAGTCGATACGGTCCCGGGTCGGCCTCCACCCGCGTGCGCGCGAGGGCGTCCGCGTGCGCATCGGCCAGCCCTCGCAGCACGGCCCGACGGGCGGCGTGGAGCCCATCGACGTCCACCTCGTCCATTGCCTGTCCCAGCACGCGCTCGCCAGGGAGGGTCAGGGTCAGCGCCTTGAGCGAGCCATCGAGCCGCGCGTCGGCCAGGATGCGGCCCCAGGCCTCGACGAACCGTTCGTCGAGCGTCATCGGCTGGCCCGCGGCCGCATCCGCGACCATCGCCAGGATCATCCGCTGGGCAAAGGTCTGCGCCGCGTCCCAGCGATTGAAGGGATCGGGGTCGTGCCCCATCAAGAACGCGAGCTCGGCCTCGTCGCGCTCGATCTCCAGGCGTACCGGGGCAGAGCACCCCCGCAGGGCCGACAGCACGGGCGGGTGGTCGACGTCATGGAAGGTGAACACCTGCTCGGCCTCCCGCAGCTCGAGCAGCGCCGTACCCTCGGTGATCGAGACTGCAGGCTCGACCCGCAGGGGAAGATCAGAGCCCTCGGGGCCCACCAGGCCCACGGCCACCGGAATGTGCATCGGGCCCTGGGGGCCCTTGGCCACGGCTGACGGCCGCTGACGCAGGGTGAGCTCGTAGCGGCGCGCGTCTTGGTCCCAGCGGCCCTCGGCCTGCACCACCGGGGTCCCCACTTGCTCGTACCACGCCGAGAACTGCGACAGGTCCACTCCACTGCCGTCGGCCATGGCCGACACGAAATCGTCGCACGTGACCGCCTGGCCGTCGTGACGTTCGAAATACAGGTCCATGCCCTTGCGGAACCGCTCCACGCCCAGCAGGGTGTGGATCATGCGGATGACCTCCGCGCCCTTGTTGTACACCGTGACCGTATAGAAGTTGTTCATCTCGATGTACGCCTCTGGCCGGATCGGGTGGGCCGTGGGAGAGGCGTCTTCGGCGAACTGGGCGGTGCGCAGCGTTCGGACGTCGATGATCCGCTTGACCGGCGGTGAGCCCATGTCGGCGGAGAACTGCTCGTCGCGGAAGACCGTCAGGCCCTCCTTGAGCGTCAGCTGGAACCAGTCGCGGCAGGTGACCCGGTTGCCGGTCCAGTTGTGGAAGTACTCGTGGGCGATGACCCCCTCGATGTTCTCGTAGTCATCGTCGGTGGCGGTCTGCGGGCGGGCCAGCACGTACTTGTCGTTGAAGACGTTGAGCCCCTTGTTCTCCATCGCGGCCATGTTGAAGTCGCTGACGGCGACGATCATGTACACGTCGAGGTCGTACTCCAGGCCGAAGACCTCCTCGTCCCAGGCCATGGCGCGCTGCAGCGATCGCAGCGCGTGCTCGCAGGCGTCGACGTTGTGCGGCTCCACCCAGATCTCGAGCCGCAGCTCCCGGCCCGAGCGGGTGGTGAACGTCCCCGCGTGCGATCGGAGGTCGGCGGCGACCAACGCGAACAGATAGCTGGGCTTGGGGAACGGGTCTTTCCAGCGCACGAAGTGCCGGCCGTCGGCGAGGTCACCCTCGGCCTCACGGTTGCCGTTGGACAGCAGCACGGGATACGCGGTCTTGTCGGCCTCGATCGTGGTGGTGTAGCGGGCCATCACATCGGGGCGGTCGAGGAAGTACGTGATGCGGCGAAACCCCTCCGCCTCGCACTGGGTGCAGAACGTCTGCCCCGAGCGGTACAGGCCCGTCAGCTCCGTGTTGTTCTGCGGCTCCACCCGCACCACCGTGCGCAGTGAGAACGTGTCGGGCACCGCGTGGATGGTGAGCGTCTGCTCATCGGTCGCGTAGGCCTCTTGCCCTAGCGTCTCACCGTCGATCTCGAGCGTTCGGAGGTCGAGCTGCTCACCATGCAGGACCAGCGGTTGCGGCCCCGGGGCGGCATCGGAGCGCCGCACGGCCAGCGTGGCGGTCACCTCGGCGTGGTCTTCGTGGAGCTGAACGACCAGGTCGACCTCGTCGATCCAGTAGTGCGGCGGGCGGTAGTCCTTGCGGTAGATCGGCTGGGGGCGAGGGTCTTTCATGGCCGCTGTGGCGCCAGCATACGCATTGCTACCCTCGTCCGATGCCCTAGGGCGTCGCGCGAATATATTGGTATGACCAGTTGACCATATGATGGCTGTATATTATTATGATCGTCAGATCAGGAGACCCATGAGCCTGCGCCGAATCGCGAAAAGAACGCTGTCTGACGAGGTCTACGAGCAGCTCTCGGGCGAAATCGTGGAAGGGCGCTTTGGGCCAGGCATCAGCCTGCCCGCGGAACGGCAGCTGTGCGAGACGCTCGGCGTCAATCGCGGCGCGA
>JAHZJA010000332.1 GCA_022601155.1 Deltaproteobacteria bacterium
CTGGTCGTCACCGCGTCGTTTGGGCTTTGTGTCTCCGCTTGCGATACCGAGCCCGAGACGGGGGAGCCCTTCGCGGAGCTCGCCCTGGCGGTCCTCGACGCCGATCCCACGCCCACGAGCGCCCCCGTTCCCGGGCCCGGACCGGTCGCCGACGTGACCACGCCGACGCCTCCGCCTCGGTGCGCGATCGACCTCAATGGCGACGGCATCCTGACGATGTGGGAGTACAACAACGCCATTCCCAAGCAGCCCTCTGCGTGTGCGGCGGCTGGCGGCGCGTCGATGGGGCCGCTGGGCAAGGTCAATGTGCCGTCACTGCTGGTCGACATCGAGCCCCCCGCCGACCTCGTCGGCCGCGGTACGCCCACCGCGTCGGGCGGCGGCACGATCTCGCTGCCTGCCGCACCCATTCCCGACGTCGTCCTCGACTGGGTCGACGGCACCGGGATCCCCGACCGGGAGTACAGCGAGGACTACGACTGCGATGACTTCGCCAGCGATCTGGAGAAGGCCTTCGACGCCGTCCTGCCGGGGGCTGGGACGTTCACGTACATCGTGTGCGGATACGACGAGAAGACCGGCAAGTACGACGACAGCACGGCGCACGCCATTACCGACGTCCACGGCGGAGGCGCGATTGGGTGGATCGAGCCACAGACCGGCGAGGCCGCAGACATCGATCAGAACGGCGATGGACAGGTCACGTTCGGCACCGATTTTTCCGGGTGGCCCACGCCGACCGACGGAGACTGTTTCATCGCGGTGTTCGAGAGTGCCGAGGCCGCCGAAGCGGCAGGCCTGACGCTCGACTAGATGCGGTCGATGGGTGCAGTCGCGGAGCCGCAGGTCGACTCCTCGACGGTGCCGTGGGGGACCTGTTCCGACCGCGGGACACAGCTGTCGCTGTGCACTGACGCTGTCTGGCCGGTTGGCATGAAGACCTGTCTCTGAAGTCGGCGTGGCCTGTGGCGTCGTTCCAACCGGTCCTCCCCGACCGAGCGGCCCTGTGGCTACGCGCAGCGTCTTGCCCGGGGGTGCATGGACCCCCGGCCCACCGGATCCGTTGACGGTGGGTTGTCGCAGATCGAAGCTGCAGCAGATCGAGGTCGAAGTCGGCCCTGGTGAAGCCGCCCCTCGTTGGGCTGCGGTCGGGGCTTGCCGACAATGTCGAGGCCGGCGTCGAACACTGCGACGATGACACCGTCGCCGATGTCGCCGCGGCCCCTGTCGACGGCGGCCAAGTCTGGGCATGGCTCGCGCTGCTGGTCCAATCGCTCTGTAAAGGCTCGTCGCTCTGAGTCGTTCACGGGCCGTCGCGCAGCCGCGCGGACGAGCTTGGTCGCCAGTTCAACGGCGACGTGCCGCCTGTCGCCGTTGAGGGCCTGGCCTTCGAATGGGGACCGGGGCGCATGTCGGACCGGACGCCCACCTCCGCCGCGGTTGGGTCCGAGGTCCTGCTCGTGTCGTCGCTCCAACCGCGGTCCAGAGCGTGGGATGCACGAGCGAGGTGGGAACCTCGATGACGACCTCGGGGCCGTCGTTCCTGCCCGTCTTCGTCCGTGCTGTTTGCAGTAGCCTCTGGTGGCCGATCTCACAACCAACGGCGCGTTGTTGCGCATGTGGGTCATCGGTTGATCGGTTCATTTGGCATGGCGAACACGAGCCGCGCGATTGCCGGACGTCGCGGGCGAGCAGGTGCGGGGGATAGGCGAGTGCGTGGGTTGCAAGTGGCGTCACATGGCTCGCGTGCGTTCGCTAGCCTCGACGTTGGCGGTTTTCCACGCGCCACAACACCGCCCCCGACCGCTTTGGCAGTGTTTTCGCTCCTCGACGCATGACCCCATGCGCTTTCGAAGCGCAGCCTCGCCAGGGAGCTGCCGCTGACGGCGTTCTGGCCCATGGAAAACCGCCAACGTCGACGCTAGCAATACAGCCAGATTGTCTCGTGGGGTGTTCGCGCAGCCGTCGTTGCCGGGTCGGTGGAGCGGTGTACTGTGATGACCACATGGACCATTCCGGGACGCATGGGCGAAACAGGGGCATGTCGCCTCGCTCTCGAGCCCCCGGTCGAGGTCCTTCGAGTCAACCGGAGTCCGCGTTGTATGCGCATGTCTGTCTCGATGCCCCGCGCGCTCGGCTTGTTCCGTGCTCCGATCGGTCCGAATCCTGGTCGATGTCTCGGTCGACGTACGAGCGAGTGTTGGCAATTGCCCCTTCGACGCCCGCGGCGAGCAACGGCCGCGGGGAACATGGAGATGCATCGAAGGGCGAGACTGGCGGGATGACGGGTAAGGTCGTCGCCTGCGACCGAACCGTGAGACTCGCGGTCTTGGCCACACGGGCACTGGAACTCTCCGCATGACACAAGATTCCACCATCGCGCTTCACTCCAAAGTCAACGACTTGCTGCGCGATACTCCCAGGGAACAGCTGGCCTGCGCCGCTTCGAGGTGGGCCGTGGGGACAGGGCTCTTTGGCAGTCACCACGACCCGCGAACACCCCACGCGTACGCGAAGGCTCTGGAGGTTGCATCGACCTTCGTCGGCCTGTGTAGCCTGCCGACCGCCCCGCACGATCGGCTCGTTCACGCTACGCGTCTGGTCATGCTGTTCCTGTGGCTCGATGACGTCGCCGATGATGAACGGCTGAGCGCGTCCGACTGGCGGTCGTTCCACGCAGAGCTAAAGCTGCTCACTGATGGCACGCCGCCCTCGCGAAGCCCTGGCCACGAGGAGTGGTTCGCATGGCTGGCGACGGTTCGTGACTGGGGAGCGAGGGTGCCCGGGTCCTGTGCCGTGTTCTTGCAGGCCCTCGCGGCGTTCTTCGACGGCTTGGATGCGGAGCGAGCGCGCCGGGGGGCGGCCGTCGATCGCGAGACGTACTTCGCGATTCGACGCGAGACGATCTTCTTCAAGGTCTTCGCCGAGTATTGGCGGGTCAGCCTCTCGGTCGACTTGGCGCCAGAATACGAGCATGAAGTCGAGCCTCTCCGTGACCTGGGTTGCGATGTCACGATCATCTCGAACGACATTGGATCGGTGATTCGAGAACGTGCTGACGAGGACTTGAACGTCGTGTTTCAAATTGCGCGAGATCGGAGCTGCTCATCCGACGAGGCTATCGGTGTCGCGATCGACGACCACAACGAGAAAATCGTGCAGTATCGAGCGCTGAGGAAGGCCCTCGAGTCGAGGCACTCAAACCACCACTTGTCGACCTACTTGGAGATCCTGGACGTTCAAGTCACGGGCAATCTCGACTCGATGCTCGCGCTGGTCGATCGCTACCCCGAGTGCGCGCCTCACATCGGCCGACTCCAGCGAATCCGCGAGTCAGGGTGAGGGGCGTTCTGCACGGCTCCGGTTCGTGCCCTCCGAAGTCAGTCGATGCCTTCCTTCCGGAACGCATCGGCGAGCTCTCGAAGGCGGCTCTCGACGGCAGGAGAGGCTCCGAGCTCGGTGAAGGCCTTCTCGAGATCCTTCCAGCTATAGCTCGTTATATTGGCGCCGAGCCATGACACGGCCGTTACGATGCCCCGGGTCAGGGCGCTGTCAGTAACGACCTGCGTCATGATGTTCTTGGCCTTGAACTCCTCCGCGGAGCTGCGCCGCTGCACCGGGGTCAATGTGGCAACCCCAGCTGCGATGGCGAACACGTGGTCGGCGGACGAGTTTCGAAGGTCGTCGAGGAACGCTTTGAAGACCCGTTCTTCGACGCCACCGGGGCGCGCCCGAATGACGACGACGTTCTCGAGCACTTCCCACCGGTAGTTTGGGGGCTGGTTCATGCAATCTCTACCGTACGCGGTTCCATATCGGAACTTCCCCCAGGAAGGGGTTCCGACGCAAGCCCATTCGCCTCCATTGAACGACGCGAAGTGTGCGCGATGGACCGGTCTGCCGCCCCGAGCCGTGCTCCCGAGCGATAGTGCTCGATTTTGCCAACCGCCGCTCCTGGGGAACGGCCGGATATGGGCCAGTTCAGGTGGTCCCTTACGGTGGTCTTTGCTGCCAACGCGGACGGCCAAGACGCTCACTCGCGATAGGTCAACGACTCGAAGGGCCAATGCTTCAGTGCGTCAAGCGACAATGGGTTGCTCGCCAAAGGCCAGGACTTTGCGGCCCACTGTGCTTCGCACACCGATGGGAGCCCTCGTGCACGGCCGTGTCTCGCCTTGGACAGCGGGGTCGCGACGGTCTGCGTACCGAGCGCATTGTTCACGGCGACGACGTCGAGCGCTGTCCCCCGTTGCACGGCTCAGGGCTGCGCCGCGGGGGGCAACCCCAGCCGCGTACGCGCTTGTTCGACCGCAGCCGAGAGCCGTGGGTCACCCGTGCGCTGCAAGTACCCCAGATAGGTCTGCCAAACGATGCGTTCGTCGGGTGTGCGGGCGAGCATGACCGGGAAGATGCGCTCTGCCAGATCCGTGCCTGCACCCGTGGCCTGGATCAACATGCCGCGGGCCGGGCGAAACCATGGCGCGACTTCGTAGGCCGCGAGGTAGTCGCTGGTCGCGGCCACCAGTCCCGCCACCTGGCCGTCGGTATCCAGACGCGCCGACTCGCCGCGCAAGTAGTGACCGAGCGCCTCGGCGGTGAGCTCGACATCTGAGGACAAGGTCGCGACGGTACTGGAGTCGGCGCCGGTCAGGAGGTCCGAAGGCAGAGCGGTCCGAGCCTCCAGCAGCGCCAGGAGGTTGTCGCGTCCGCGTGTGCTGCTCTCCTCGTAGGCGCTGCGCGGGGCCTGAACCGAGACCCGGGGCATGAGATCGGTGTTGAGCCCGCCGGGCCCCGCAAAGGCCTCGAGCCCGTCGCGATCGAGCAGGTAGGCACCCAGTAGATCGCGGGGATCGATCAGCAGCTCGCCGTAGTGCGGGGCCGACAGTCGTGTCGCGAGGGTCTCGATGTCGACCTCGAGCGGGCCGTCTCCGCGCTGTGTATTGCGGCCGATGAGGACCATCGCAGGTGTCCGCACGTTGTAGACGCCCAGCCATGCGTGGGCTTCGCCGAACACGTCGGTGAACGTTCGGATCACGACCTGCAGCGTGACCGGGTCGAGCTGATACAGCGGCAGCCACTGCGCGAACACACCACCGGGTGTGAGCCGCTGGCGGATGTTGTCGAAGTGCTCGCGGGCATAGAGGTTGCCCGCCCCATCCCGCCCGGGGTGGAACAGATCGGCCACGACGACGTCGTAGTCGTCGGGGGTAGCGGCCACGAACCGGCGCGCGTCCGCGGCGTGCAGCTGCACCCGAGCGTCGTCGGCCACCTCGTTGTTGATGTCGGTGAAGTGATGGAGCTGATCGAGCACGGCCGGCACCAACTCGACGGCATCCACGTGGGTGAGCGAGTCGAAGTGGGTGACCGCGCTCAGCGTGGAGCCCGTGCCCACACCGAGGAACAACGCCCGGGTCGGCGAGGGGTGGAGCAGCAGCGGAATGTGGCCCATCCGTCGCTCGCCGAAGGCCAGCGCACCACCCATGCGAAACTCCTGTCCGACTTGCAGCCTCCGGAGCGGCGGACCCTTGGGGCGCTCGCCCTCGGGCTGGTACTCGCTGACGACGACGGCACCGAGCACGGTCTCCTGGCTGTCGAGGACCTTCCAGTCCTCGTCCCAGTCGGGCGTGCGGGTGACCAGCAGCAGCGAGCTCGGGGCTGCGGCGGTGAGACCGACGATCGCCAAGATGCCCACGATCTGCTGCACCGGAGTGAACCGTCGGAACCAGGTGAACAAGCCGAACACGGCGAGGTAGGCGTAGGCCACCGAGATCAGAGCATCGCGGTAGCCCAGCGTGCCGATGGCCCACACGCCGAACACGAAGGGAGCGACCGCGCCGCCGAGGGTGTTGACGGCGTAGGCCCGGCCGATACCACGGGGGGCGAGCAGTCCCGCTACATGGGAGAACAGGGCACCCATCAGCAGTGTGACGGGGCCCAGCACCACCGCGGCAACCAGACTCTCGGCGATCATCTCGGCGCCAAACGTGGCATTGGTCCCCGCGATGCTCACCAACCACCCGGGTGCGAGATAGAGGGCGCCCGCGACCCAGACGATGGCGGCACCGTGCGCCAGCAGCAGTGCGGCGGCGACGGTGGCGGGCTTGCCCGAGACGGCCCGCGCGGCGTAGCGGGTGTACAGCGCTGCACCGCCAGCGGTCCCCAGCAGGTACACCGCCAGCACATGGGCGAAGGTGAAGATGGTGTTCTCGAGGATCTGCGAGAGCACCTGCACCGCGACCACCTCGAGACCCACTCCCGCCAGTCCTGTGCCGGCCAAGACCGCGAGCAGCAGCCATGGTTCCCGGGTGACCTCGGGATCGGGGTCACCCGAGGTATCGACGATGGGGGCGTCGACCTGCTCGCCGGGCTCGGTGGGAATGTTGGCGGCCTGGCCCCACCGCCATGCGATGGTCGCCGCCACGGCGCCGAGCACCGCCAGCGCCACCGCGCCGCCGATCATGCCGCCCAGCGGCAGGAAGAGGTGGACGGTGATGAGCACGCCCGCCGTCGCGCCCAGCGTGTTGGCAGCGTACAGTCGGCCGAGTCCACGGCCCCCGGGTTGATCGGGGTGCAGTCGGCGGTGGGCTTCGACCAGCGCGGGGAGTGTGGCGCCAAGGCAGAACGTGCCCGGCAACAGCACCACCGCGGCGATGCCGATGGTGGTGGCGAGGGCCATGCCATCGTCGACGCCGCCCGTCTGGACACCGACGACGGTGGGCAGCCAGCCGACCAGCGCGTGCAGCCACAATGGGCTGAGCACGGCGAAGGCGGCGGCGAACAATTCGAGCC
>JAHZJA010000333.1 GCA_022601155.1 Deltaproteobacteria bacterium
ACACCGAACCCGACGCGGATGCCGAGCCGCAGCCGGTCGTCGGTCAGGAGACCGAACCCGAGCCCACTCCACGACAGCTGGAACACGCCGCCTTCGTGGCGGAGCTCGAGAAGCTCCGGCCAGCAGCGGACGCCAAGCTCCGCCGCGTCTACGAGACCCTGCGCACCCAGGGCATGGCACCCAAAGACTGGCCCAAGACGTGCGCCGGGCTCGGGGGCAACGACGTCCTGTTGCTGTCGTACGTCAGCATCTACGAGAAGATCTTCGGCGACGCGAGCACCCTGGCGCTGTACACCGCCGAGGCTCACACCGGGCCCCACTTCCTTCGCAACCTGACCGGTCGCCACAATCCCTACGACCGCGATCAAACCCGGAAGCACTACACGACGCTCGGCGAGGCCCCGTACGTGGGTGTGCTGCGGTTGAGCAAGTACGACAGCCCCGATGCCGAGCTGGTGGGCGCCAAGGCAGCGGCGGGGCGGATCGAAGGATGGCTGTACGTCGTCGACGGCACGTCGGGAGCCCCCGTGTGTACCGTGTCGGCCCGGGCGACCAACAGCGCTGCGATCGAGACGCGCAAGCTCGCGCTGACCGCCGTTGCCGACGACCTCGCGGGCAACTTCGTCCGGACGCTGAGCGAGCGATTGGACGAGGAGGGCGGAGTCCTGGTGGATGAGACCGGCCCGGTCACCAAGTCCGCCCGCTACACCACCGAGGCGATCGACCCCGCGAACAAAGGAAGCCGATGAGCACCACCACCTACCCGTTGTCGTCGGCGTCACGACTCGCTGGACGCTGCTGTCACTGCGCGGCCCAGGCGCACAGCACGGTCACCGCCACCTACGAATGGCTCGGCTTCGACGGCAAGATCCGCGTATGCCGGGCGCAGCTGGCTCTGGGCCACTGTACCGATCACCTTCCCCAGGTCCGCGAGGCTGCACGATGGATGCGGCGTACGGTGCTGTGGCCCAAGCTGGCCCTGGCTGCCATCACTGGCGGTGGCTTGTTCGTCGCCTGGCTCGGACTGCGCATGGCGGAATCGGTCAGCGCCCCCGTCTTGATCGCAACGCCGCTGCTGCTGTTGGCGGTGGGCCTGCTCACTCGCACGCTCACCGTGCGGTGGGCTGCCGCTCGAGCCCGCCGGACCGCCTGCGTGTGGTGTTGCGGGACCTACTTCGAGCCCCGCTTCGGGCTGCGTCGCGGTCCCGTGTAGCCACCACGATACGATCGCGGGTTGAAGGATTCGCGATCCAACGAGATTTGAGGTAACTCCTCCCGGCTCGCCGCGAATGCTGGAACGCGTGGTGGGCGGCGTGCGACCCAAGTCTGCACGCGGAGGGGAGACAGACTCATGAGCGTTGCATCGTCTTTGGGGCAAGGGTGCGTGGCGACCTTGTTGGCCGTTCCGGTGGCGAATGCACAGCCAGCCGAGGTTCCTGCCGCCCTCACCACCTCACCCGATCCCGCGGCCGAGCCGGTTCCCGGAGCACCGGCTGCCGCCCCGCGACCGCGGGGTCCCGCCCGTGTGCGCGCATCGGCCAACGAGGGCTTCGGCCTCGATTCCGCCGACGGTCGCTTCGGGCTCTCGTTCGGGATCCTCGGCCAGATGCGCTACGCCGTCGACGAAGACGCGGGCACGGACCATGGCTTCTCGATCCGGCTGGCCCGGCCCATGATCCAGGGGCACGTGTGGGACCGCCGCGTCGTGTGGCAGATCCAGACGGAGTTCGCCGGCCAGGCCCGGCTGCTCGACGCCAACGCGATCATCAACATCCATCCGGCGTTCGCGATCTTGGCGGGGCAGTACCGACCGTGGTTTACGCGGGGGTTTCCCACCAACCTGCCCCTGCAGGCGCTGCCCGATCGCGGCCCGGTCCTCGACTCGTTTCGGGTCGACCGCGACATCGGTGTGACCTTCCTCGGGCACCCGTTCGACGGCCGCATGGAGTACTACGTGGGTGTGCTCAACGGCGAAGGCGTGAGCCTCTCGGGGCCTCGCAATCCTCAGCCGCTGCTCACCGCGCGGCTGGTCGGCGCACCGCTGGGCGGTCTGGGCTACTCGCAGACGACCGCCGCCACCGCCAAGACCAACCTGCCGTTTCGGTTCGCGTTTGCGGCCAACGCCGCGACCAACGAGGTCTCCCGCGAGGGCATCAATCCCGGCACGGGAGCCGTGATTCCGCTCCCCGACCTACGCACGGTGGTGGTGGGCGGCGACATTGCGGTGCAAGGCTGGCGGATCACCGCGCTGGCCGAGGGATTTTGGCGTTCGAACCGCCAGCAGGACGTGGACGCCAGCGAAGAGTGGGGCACCTACGGCCAGATCTCGGGCGTCGTGGTGCGCAAGCGCCTCGAGGTCACCGCCCGGGTGGGCGCGATGCGGCTCGAGCTCGATCTCCGCGCCCATGTACCCGTGGAGCCGGGCATCAACCTCTATGTGTTCGGCAACCACGCCAAGCTCCAGCTTCGCTACCGTTGCGACATCGATCCGTCCGACGGCGACTGCCGCAGCCAGGGCGGCGACGTCCAAGCCCAGCTGTGGTTCTGAGCTCCCGTGGATCCTCCTCCGTGCAGCGCACGGCCGGGTTCGGTGTCGCTCGCGTTCGAATGACGGCACGTGGCCGGGGCGGCTGGCAGCCCACCCCACCGCGTCCCCAGCCCGGGTCTGCAGCGCGCGGCCGGCAGCGCTCGGGTGGTCGAGTCGCCGTCGAGCCGCTCCCCTACGCCGACAGCTCCGCGAGATAGCGCGGCAGCATCTCGCGCCACGTCGGCCAGTCGTGATCGTACTGCGTCCCCCACGGGTCCACGCGATTGGGCACGCCCTTCTCCCCGAGCACGTGCGCGGCACGCCACGACTCGCCCGGATCTTCCCAGCGCCCCTCGCCGGTCGCCAGCAGCACGAAGCGCTCGCGCAGCAAGGCCAGCTGGGCTCCATCCCCCAGCCCGGGCAAGAAGTGCAGCGGTGAGGCGTAGTGGAAGTCGAGCGTGTGCTCGCCCTGCATCCATCGCGACAGATCGTAGGTGCCGCTCATGCACACGGCGGCCTTGAACAGGTCGGGGTGACGGCAGATCGCAGACAGCGCGTTGAAGGCCCCGATCGATGCGCCCGCGCTGACGATCTCGATGCCGCCGTCGTTGCAGTCGTTGCGGATCGCAGGCACGAGCTCCTCGGCCACGAATCCGTCGAACGCGTTTTGAATCCGAGCCCGAAACGCACCCGAGCTCTCGCCGTCGGTCCAGATCCTCCCCGCCACGCTGTCGCAGGTGAAGACCTTGATGCGCCCCGCCTCGATGAGCGGCCGCAGTGCATCGATCATGAGGAAGCGTTCGCACTCCTCGGCGTCGCCCCCCGCGGTGGGGAACAGCAAGACGGGCAATCCGTAGTGGCCCCATCGCGCGACGAGCACCTCGGTGTTGAGGCGAGGCGAGTACCAGCGGGTGGTCAACTTCATGACTCGACGGCTCCTGGGGGGGTCTGCGCATCCGAGCCGCCGGGCGTGGCCGTGCCAGACATGCGCTCGGACTCGGTCTTGCGCCAAAACTGGATGAGTCCCCAAAAGTGCTCGGTGAACCGCTCCACCTCGTGGGCGGGGAACAACGACTCGACCTTGGCGAGCACATAGCCCTTGGCCTGCGGGGTACCGAAGAACTCCCAGACCACCTCGTTGAGGTGGGACAGGTGCTCGTGGCAGAACTCGGTGAAGCGATCGACCTCCATCCGCTCGCGGCCGACGGCCGCGTACGCAGCCAGGCGCTCGCGGAAGGGCAGATCCTTGCGGGCGATCGCGAAAAACGGCTCCCAGTCGAGATTGATCGGCATGGTGCGCTTGGTGGCGGCGCAAAACAGCGACCAGCGCACCATGTTCTTCACCATCTCGGGGAAGTGATAGTGCAGCGAGGTGACCTGGAAATCGGGGCAGGCGTTGGCGAAGTCGATCGGGTGGAACGTCCCTTGCCGACGCAGCATCTCGGCGGAGTTGAACTCCCAGTTGAAGAACGCATTGATCGTCATCGTGGTGTCGGTGAGCATCGACCACTCGGGTCCGTCCACGAAGTGGAAGTCCACCTTGTAGCGGTCGTGCAGCGGCGCCGACGGGTCGTAGCGGACGATGTAGATCTGCGGCCCCACCCCGATGCAGCGCACGAACAGGTCGAACGGATCGACCGCTTTTTGCAGGTGCATCAGCCGGCTGCCGCTGTCCTCGTAGGCGGCTCGCAGGGCGGCCTCGTCGTCGATCTTCGACACTCCCACCCAGGCCCCGCCGTCGTAGGGCTTCATGAACATCGGGTAGCCCAACGCGTTGCCCACCTCGCCCAGGTCGAACAGCTTGGCGTAGCGCTGGAGCGTGGTGCCCACGTCGGCGTGCTCGGTGGGTTGCTTGGGCGGGATGAGCCAGGTGTCGGGGACCGGCATGCCCAGCTTCATCATCGCGCAGTAGGAGGTGTGCTTCTCCATCGACTGCAGCGACCACGGATTGTTGAGCACGTAGAGCCCATCCATGATGACCGCCTTCTTGATCCACTCGCGGCTGGTGTGGAACCAGTGCGTGAGGCGGTCGAGCACCACGTCGTAGCGACACGGCTGGGTGAGCTGAAACGGCTCCACCGTCACTCGCTCCACGGCGAAGCGAAGGGTCTGGTCGCCCAGCGGCACGCGGAGGTTGAGGCGGTCGACGATTTGCTCGTAGCAGGCGGGCCAGCAAAGGTCGGCACCCAACGACAGCCCGATGGTGCGCGTGACGTCGGAGGAGGGGTCACTCATGGGGGTCATTCGTAAACCATCCATAGTGGCCCGGGGAACAGCCACGACAAACCCGACTGCAGCCGGTCCCGCCAGTTTTCCCAGTTGTGACCGTCGCGCACCCACTCGTAGCGCACGGACATCCCG
>JAHZJA010000334.1 GCA_022601155.1 Deltaproteobacteria bacterium
ACGTTGCTCGGCTTGAAGTCGCGGTGAACGATGCCCGCGGCGTGGGCGTCCCGCAGCCCCTGGGCGGCGGCATCGAAGCGCTGCAGCACCTGTCGCCATGGCCGGGGTCCGTCGGCCAACCATGCAGCGAGCGTTTGCCCCGCGACCAGCTCCATCGCCACCCAGGTGCCGTAGCTCGAGTCGCCGACCGCGAGCACGGCGACGACATTGGGGCTGGACAGGCGCGCGAGGGCTTGAGCCTCGCGTCGCAGTCGTTGCCCGGCGCGGGGCTCCAGTCGGTCGGCGCGCAGCAGCTTGAGGGCGATCCGCCGCTCGAGGCGGGGGTCTTGCCCCACGTACACCACGCCCATCCCGCCCGCAGCCAGGGGATACAGCACACGATAGGGGCCGATGGTGGTGCCGCTGGGAAGGGGAGCGGTCAGCTCGTCCGGCGTGTCGTCGGCTCCGGTGGGCCCTCGACGACTCGCCGTGGCTCGGCTGTCGCCGCCGAGCACCCGGGCCAGGTCGGCGACCAAGGCCGCGCAGATCGAGCAGTCGGCCAGATGACCGTGCAACCGCTGTCGCTCGGAGACGGGCAGCGCGCCGCCCACCAGGTCGAGTGCCTGTTGCTCGTCGAGGCACGTCGTCTGTGTCGAAGACCGCATCGGAGGGGCGACCAGCTTGGCCCGTCGGCGTAGCCGCGTCAAAGCCGAGCGAGGCTCGTGGGGGCTTCATCCACGACGGGACGGCCGCGCCTGCCATTGCTAGGCTGGAGCCCTTGGTGCCTTCGCCCGAGATTGCGGCGTTCATCGCTGCGCTGTCCGCCGAGCATCGACCGCGATGGCCGGCCGACGCGGTAGGGGCGGTGCTGTCACGGGCGCGGACCGACGCCGAGGCGTCGTGGCCAGCGCTCGAGGTCCAGCCCGAAGCACTGGCCGCGTTCCTTGGCGCCCGGGTCGACGCCGAAGCCGGGCCCGAGGTGGCGATGCAGCTGGAGCTGGGCTCGCTGGCGCTGGCGTGGGCGTGCGCCAGTGGTTCGGACGCCGCCATCGTGCTGTTTCGCGCCAGCCATGATGTCGACGTCGATGTGGCCGTGCGGCGGCTCGGCCTCGACTCGGCGGAGGCCGACGACGTACGCCAGGCGGTGCTGAGCAAGCTGTTCGTCGCGGGGAGCGACAAGATCCGCAGCTACACCGGGCGCGGTCCACTGGGAGCATGGGTTCGTGCGGTCACGGTGCGTCAGGCGATCTCGATGGGGCGGCGGCGGGCGCCGCTGGACCTGGCCGTGGGAGAAGTGCCGACGGGGGTCCCTGCGCTCGCCGATCCCGAGCGCGACTATCTGCAGGCCCGGTACGGTCGGGCATTGCGAGAGGCACTCCACGAAGCGGTGGGTGAGCTGCCGCCCGAGGAGCGCAACCTGCTGCGCTTTCGTTTCGTGGATGAGCTGACCCTCGACGAGCTGGCGCGGGTGTTCGACGTGCATCGAGCCACGGTGGCGCGACGACTGGCGAAGGCGCGTCAGCAGGTGCGACGAGCCGCGCTGGGCCGACTCCGGGGACAGCTCGAGGTGGACGGTCACGAGATGGACAGCCTGGTGCGGATGGTTCGCAGCCAGCTGGACCTGAGCCTGTCTGGGTTGCTGGCGCGGCCCAGCTGAGCCCTGGTGGTGGTGCGTGCGGGGGTCGAGCCCTTTCGTCAGCCCCGCGCGCGTTGCTCGCCGCCGGCTTCACACTTCTTCATGGAGGCCGGTCTTGGGCCTTAACACTCGCTGCGCATGTTGGGTGCCAAGGAGAAACGACGACATGTTCGGATTCGTACTTGGAGCAATGTGTGTGATGGGCCTTGGCGCGATGGCGCGACGTCGGCGGTACTGGAGAGCCCGGTACGGCTACGGCCCTGGATGCGGAGGACCGATGGGCTACGGCCACGGCGGTGGTTGTGGCGGGCCGATGGGCGGTCACGGCTACGACCCGGGCTGGGACGAGGGCCCGCGCGGTGGTGCACCGTGGAGCGGCGCAGGCCCGGACCGCGGCGGCGGCCCCGGGTGGGGTCGGCAGGGGGGGCGAATGTGGCGGGGCGGACTTGCCCTGGCGCTGCGACGGCTGCAGGCCACCCCCGATCAAGAGCGAGTGATCCGCGAGCAGCTGGAGCAGCTGCGGGAGTCGATGCAGTCGCATCGCGAGGAGTGGAGCACGTCGCGTCGTGACGTGGCGCAGGCGATCCGCAACGAGAGCTTCGACGAGACCACGATGGGCGAGCTGTTCGGCCGTCACGACGAGCGCCTGACCGAGGTGCGCAAGGCCGTGATGGAAGCGCTGGGGCACATCCACGCCGTGCTCGACGAGACGCAGCGGGAACGACTGGCGCAGATGCTCGATCGCGGGGCCGGGTCGTGGCACCCGTTTCGGGGAGGAATGGCCTGACCATGCGACGCTCATGGAAGTTCATCGGACTGAAGGCACTGCTCGTGACTGGTGTCGTCGCGGGCTTTGGCTCGGAGCTGCACGCCATGCGACATCACCAGCATGAGCGCATCGATGGGCTCACGCGGGTGTGCGTCGACGCGGCGCTCGGCCGCGGGGCTGCGCCCGCGGCGGGACACGGGCCTTGGGCTCATCGGGCGCAGTGGGTTGCTGACAGGTGTGCTGCGCATGCACGCGGACCCACGGCGCCCTGAGCCACGCCCCACGCCCGCGGGGGTCGTTTCACCTCCGCGGGCTGGTACGGTTGCGTCCCGCGTGGCCCTCCGCATCCTGCTCATCGACGACGACACCCGGCTCCACGAGCTGCTCGACCGCTATCTGGGCGAGCAAGGTGTCAACCTCCAGCATGCCCCCGACGGCATGGCGGGCCTGCGCGCGCTGGGCAGCGACACGTTCGATGCGGTGCTGCTCGACGTGATGATGCCGGGCATCAACGGGCTGGAGACGCTGCGCAGGATTCGGGAGCGTCACCCGGTTCCGGTGATCATGCTGACCGCGCGAGGTGATGAGGCCGACCGCGTGGTGGGCCTGGAGCTGGGTGCCGACGACTACGTGCCCAAGCCGTTCTCGCCGCGTGAGCTGCTCGCTCGGGTGCGGGCGGTGCTGCGTCGCAGCCAGCCGGCCGCGATGGGCGAGCACCTGCAGGCGGCTGGGATCCGCGTGGACGTCGAGTCTCGTGACGTCCAGGTGGAAGGGCGGCGGGTGGAGTTGACGGGGCTGGAGTTCGACCTGTTGGTGGCGCTGCTGCGCCGCCCGGGCCGGGTGGTGCCGCGTGCGGCATTGCTCTCGGAGGCGGGCCGCGACGATGTCGCAGTGGGCGAGCGAACGGTCGACGTGCACATCTCCAAGTTGCGCAAGAAACTCGGTGATGACCCGCGGTTTGGGCGTCGGATTCAGACCGTACGCGGGGTGGGCTACGTCTTGGCTCGGGATCCATGAGACACCGCCGTCGACATCGACACGGTCGGCACGGTCACTGCCCTGCGGGGCAAGGTGGCGGCCTGGGGTGGCGCGTTCGCAATCGGCTGCGACGGCGCATCTTCGTGTGGTTCGGCGTGACGATCCTGTTCACGGGGCTGGCGGCCGGAGCGATCGTCGGGCTGCTGTCCGGTTCGGCCGGAGCGTGGCGGGGTCAGGTCGATCGCGCGACCACCTTCGTGGGTCATCGGTTCGCCGAGGTGTGGGACGACCCTCCCGCCCGCGACCACTTGGCTCGCGAGGCCGCCCGGGAGCTGCAGCTCGGGATCGCACTACACGACGCGCAAGGGCAGCCCATCGCTCGGTTTGGGGAGGCGTGCGCAGACGGCCCGGTTGGAGAGTTCGAGGCGCCCGTGATGCAGCAGCAGCGCCATCGGGGCACGGTACGTGCGTGCCTGGTGGAGGGGACGCACCCGCCCGGCGGCGCGGTCATCTTGGGCTTGGTGGTGGCGCTGATGGTGCTGTGGGGCGCCTCGGGGGTGATCGCGTGGCGGCTGACCCAGCCCCTGTCGCGGCTGGTGAAGGTGACGCAGGCGCTCGGTCGCGGGGAACTGGACACCCGGGTGGAGCGGCCCGGCGGCGACGAACTCGGGGTGGTCGGGCGGGCGTTCAACGACATGGCCGATCGCATCCAGCAGCAGCTGGCCGACCAACGCGAGCTGCTCGCAGTCGTCAGCCACGAAATCCGAACCCCGCTCGGCCACATGCGCGTGCTGCTCGACCTGGCTCGCGAAGGTGATGGCGCCGCACTGGAAGAGGTCGAGCAGGAACTGCTGGAGGTCGACCGCCTCGTCGATCAGTTGCTGGCCAGCTCGCGGCTGGAATTCGATCAGGTCGACGCACGTCCGCTCGACGCAGCACAGCTGGCCGAGCGCGCCCTCACGCGATCCGAGCTGCCGACCACGCGACTGGAGCTGCACACCGACGCGCTGGAGGTGGAGGGCGACGCCAACCTACTGGGCCGTGCTCTGGCCAACCTGGTGGACAACGCCCAGACCCATGGCCAGGGGCTGGTGGCGCTGACGGTGGAGCGCGATGGCGACATGCTCGTGTTTGCGGCCCACGACCAGGGGCCGGGCCTGCCCGCCACCCATCGTGAGCGGCTGTTCGAGTCGTTCGTTCGCGGAGGTGGGGGCGGCAAGCTGGGCTTGGGCTTGGCCTTGGTGCAGCGCATCGCCGCCGCCCATGGCGGGCGGGCGTTCGCCGACGACCGACCCGGCGGCGGGGCCCGGGTCGGGTTTTCGCTGCCAGCCGCTGGCGGCTAGACGGAAGCGGAGCCGTAGCCCAGGAAGTCGGCGACCGAGGGAATCGAGGCGTCGACGAAGATCGGGCGCAGGGAGTGGTCGGTGGCCAGGTGCACGACCAGGGCTTCGCCAAAGCTGCGGCGGTAGTCGTTGATGTGGGTGGGCTCGTTGTCGAAGGCGGCGACCACAGTGCCTGCTCGGCGTAGCTCTTCGTAGGCCTCAAGCTTGAACTCGTCGTCGTCTTCGCTGAGAGTCGGTTTCATGACGAGAAGGACATCCCTTCCGTCCGGAACCGGGAAG
>JAHZJA010000335.1 GCA_022601155.1 Deltaproteobacteria bacterium
TGGCGTGGCGAAGGATGACCCCTTCGGAGGCCGGCTCGCCCGGCCCCGGCTCCGCCGAGTCGGCGCTGATCGCCTCGGTACAGCTGTACATCGCGGCGTCGTGGATGAATTTGTCGAAGGTGACCGACAGCTCGCGCCCCTCCACCGTGATCTCGGCGAAGTCCGCCTTGCCCATCGCGCCCGCGTAGTCCTCGAACTCGGGCCAGGCCTGGCCCGTCACCGTCGTCAGCGATTGATGGAACTGAGTCGCGCTCATCCGTCGGATGTTGCGACCGGGAGGATCGTCGGCATCGCCCTCGCCCTGATGGCCGGGCTCGCCGTCGTCGGCCCCGTCGTCGTCGCCGTCGGCATCGCCACCGTCGGCCGGCACCCGACCCGGCGGGATGTCATCGGCATCGTCGGCCATACCCGGCCCGCCGCGGTAGCACCCGCTCACGGACAAGGCTGTCGCCATCAGCAGCAATCGTGTCGTCATCGTCATTGATCCTGCTCCGCCCCGGTCTCGAACCACTCCGCAACCGTCAGTACCGTGTCTAGCACCCACGTCGGCTCGCGGGAGCCGAACGGCGGCATGTCGCCCTGCACCACGACCCGCTCGAGGATTGAGTTCTCGCGGTCGAGCCACTCGGCGTAGCTCGACAGATCGGGCCGAGTGCCGTCGTCGACGCTGGGCCCATGGCACGCGCCACCCGAGCAGTGCTCCTCGAACAGCGGCTGGATGTGCTCTTCCCACGTCACATCGCCCGCGCGGCGCTGCTCGAACCGCAGCCGCCGGGTGTGCACCGCCCCGTCTGCGTTCACATCGATCTCGAGCAGATGCCAGCCCTCGTCCATCGTCTGGGGAGCGGCTCGAAGCTGCCCCATCCCATCGTCGGTGAGGGTCAGCGCCGCGTCGTCCAGTCGCGCGTCGCCCAGCTGCGACCCGGTATCCAGCTCGACCGCGATCTGCAGCATCTCCTCGCTCCAGCGCTGGAGATGTTGAATGCCCGCGACCCGGACTGGCGGGGCCGGGCGCAGGTGACACACCTCGCCGTCCGTCATCGTCCACAGACCGCCGCCGGCCTCCGCGATCAGGGTCTCGGCCTCGACCGGGGCGTCGTCCAGCTGCACATGGGTGAACTCCCCGTCGAGCAGCCGATGGAGCTCCCCGCCCGCGCGGACCCACAGCGACTCGCCACCCGCCGAGATCGCCGACACCTCGCCGGCCTCGAAGCGATAGTCCGTGAAAGCGCCGTGGTCACCCACGAGCAGACGCTGGTCCACGATGGCGGCCGCGCCCAGGGGGTCGACCAGCACCACCGTCTGCGCGTCGTCGAGCGACTCCACTCGCACGGCGAGATCGCCCGTGATGCGCCAGGCCTCGCCGTTGTCACGGCCCAACCACAGCTCGTCGTCCGCACCGATACAGGCGCCGCCGTTTTGCGCGAGCCAGGCCACATCCGCCCATGCCTCGCCCGCGGGGCTCGTCCACGACCACCACTGGCCGCGATCGCGGTGCACCAGGCCTTGGGCCACCACGAAGCCGTTGCCGTCGGTCGAGGGGTCGCCGCACAGGGCAACAGGGGCGGCCAACGACTCCGGCCACGTCATCGGCAGCGGCAATTGTCCCACGATATCGGTCAGCTGCCCGTCGATGATCGCCAGCGCCCGATCGGATCCATGGGCCTGCAGCGCCTCGACATCCGTGGGCAACAGCTGGGTACCGTCCGCTCCAAACCGATCGACCACCCGCCACGTCTGGGCGTCCATGCGTAGCCATAGCTGGCCTTGCGGTGCGACCGACCACTGCTGCGGCGCGGCTTCGAGATCGAAGCACTGCGCCGTCAACGGCGTCGTCGCCAAGTCGAGCGGTACGACCTGCTCGACCACGGGTGAACGATCGGGGAGCCCCTCGGAGTCACTCTCCGAGTCCCCTTCAGTGACAACCACCCCATCACTGCCGTTCCTCGGCGCATCGCCCGAAGAACAGCCCCCCATCGACAGACCCACGCCGCCGATTACCGTGATGAGGGCGGTCGCCCCCCGGCAACCGTTTGAATCCCTCATTTGAGTTCTCAGTATCCCACAAACAAATGGCCGTGTGAGGCTCACTCGACGATAAGACACTGCCTCGGACGGATTTTTCTGGATTGGTCGCGGATAAAACGTCGTATCGCGCAGCAACCGCGGGATTACTCGCTACGAAGTCGTAGTCGCGAGCACGCAAGTGACAGCATGCGATAGTGACATCAGTGGTGCCCCGACGCCGAAGTGGGGGCACGAAAACCCCCAGCGTCAATGGGGCATTGGGCAGGCGACTGCATCACTTGCGCACGCACTCACCCATCGGCGTCGGGGACGGTTTTCGGAGACGAGGTTCACAACCGCGCCTCCGTCCGCCGATTGGCCCGCAGTCTAGACCGCTTTGCGGACCAGGAAGTAGAGGATCCCGACCAGCGCGCCAATGAACAGGATGAGCCCGAAAATCCCCGTGTGGACGAGCATCCAGATCTTCATGCGCGACAGCAGCCAGTAGAGGACTGCGAGCACGATGACGATCAGCAGACCACCACGGAGCTGGCCACGGATGGTCTCTTGGCGGCCGGGATGCACCCAGTGCTCGACGAAGAAGCCTGCCACCACCAGGTAGAGGGGCGCCACCATCCACACGATCGGCACGCTCTCGATGATGCTGCCTCCCTGCGAGGACATCCAGATCAGCGAGCACACCAGCATCAGCACGCCCATCAACCCGATGGCGATCCCTGCGTTCGCGACCAGCTGTGACACGCGTTCGTGGCCACGCTTGGCCAGCAGCCACGACACCAGCCCGATTCCCGCGGGAAACAAACCGATGGCGGCGAGGGAGGTGGTACCCCCGTCGAGCAGCAACTGCATCAAGTCGGCAACGCTCACGGCGATGACGGTACCGCGAGCGGCCGCGTCTATTCCACGGGTGGCGGAGCGGGAACTTCGATGGGCGAAAAAACCACCATCACCCGCGCCACACGACCGTGGCCGACGACTCGGCCACAATCGCGCCGCGGGGACCGGTGCGCTCCCGACGTCTCACCGTCGGCCCGCGGCTTCGATCCACGCCTGCCGCACGTGCGCATACGGATCGGACGCGGACGGCCAGGTCGCCAGCGTCGATGACCACGGCGACCCGGCGTCGGCGTGCTCGACCTCGCAGGCGTCGAGTCCATCGCCACATGCGTCCAGCCCTCCGCCGGCCAAGCCACCCCAGCATTCGAACACCGTGTGGAGGACGTGGCTGGGGTCGCTGCAGGTCGCCGCGAACGCCTCGAGTTCTTCTTCGGCGCAGTCCACCCCGGCCGCGACCGCACATGCGCAGAACATGGCCACCCCGTCGAGGCACAGCCCCGACGGCTCCTCCCCGGTCGTTCCCGAGTCGGAGCAATGGGAGGACGGCGCGCAGGCTCCCACCGCATCGTCGCCCTCGAGAGCGGCACAACACCCCGATCCACAGTCGGAGTGCTCTGCGCAGACAGTCGTACACTGGCCGAGTTCGCCATTGCCGACACAAAGACCGGTGCCCACCCGTGCCGAGCCGTCGAAGCAAAGACAATCGCCGTTGACCTCGCAGTCGTCCTCCAGCTCGGTGCACATGGGGCCATCTCCGGTGGTCGGTTCGTCGGTGATCTCCGGCTCGGGCTCCTCGATCTCGTCGTCATCGTCGTCGAAATTGCGGGCGGGGTCGAAGCAACCGGGGATGGTCAGAACGGCGACGAGTGCAGTCCAGCGCATGGCTACCGCACCTCCCACTCGAACTCGTAGTCTTCCCACAGACCATCGGCCTTGCACAGCAGGTCGCCACGGTCGAGCTCGCACTCGGCGGTGAAATCCAGCTCGCTACAGCCGCCGTCGCAGTCGAACTCCAGCGCGTAGTCGCCTCCCCCCTCGGGCTCGGCGGTCACATCGAAGTCGGCGAAGAACCATTCCCCGTCGAAGAAGAAGTAGATCGTCGCCTCACCATCGAGGTCCGCGTCGATCTGCATCTCGTTGTGGTCACTGCCGATCCGCTCTGTGCTTTCCCAGGCGCCGACAATGGGCTCGATGGGATCTGCCGTGTCGCACGCCACGGCCATCAGGGCCGCAGCCACGCACACCAGGCGCACGATGGGGAGGGGGGTCTGGGTGATCATGGACGACGTTCCTCGCTCGCGTTGAAGACGTGATCACCGGCTGGCGCGACCTACCCAGCGGCGCGTCGTGTGACGCGTCCGCCGCGGGGAGCCTGACGGCCTGGTGACGTCCTCGTTGGTACGCACGGCGCCGGTTTCGATCCTAGACCCCGCACGAGGAACGGTTTTTTCACGCGTCTTCGAGCGGCTTGTCGGTGGTCAGGTCGTCTTCGGTCTCCGGCTCGGCATCCGGGCCGGCGCTGGTCACCGTCACATCGACGCCATCGCACTTGAACGCGTAGTCGTTCCCCCACGGGTCTTGGCGAATCGTCTTGGCCAACCCCGCCGCGCGCAGGGCCGCGAGGTCAGCCGGACAACGGCCACGATGATCCACACGGAACTGGTCGACCAACAACGACAGCTGCAGGAGGTCCTGTTGAGCCGTCTTCACCCGCGCTTTCTCCCACTGCCCGACTGCGGCCACGCCAACCCCTCCCATGACCATCGCGATGATGGCGACGACGATCATGATCTCGATGAGGGTCATGCCCTTCATCGTCCGGGCCGCCGCTGGCGAGCGCTCGGCCATCGCGACGGCCGTCTGTGGTGCCGACGGCTCGACACATGGCACGGGTGACGGGATGACATCGGCGTTGGTATGAGCGGCCGAGGGCTCCACGGTGAAAGTTTCAGGACCCGATAGGACTGGGGCGATGAGCATGAAGTGACTCGGTTGCACGAGGTGTGCCACACGAAAATCCACGACCATGCGTCTACGTTCGAAGCGGGGCCGCGGCGATCCGTCACGATCATCGTCACCGCGGTCGACACTCCGTCATCCACGAGCGCTGGGCCACGGCCGCGCCGATCGAGACGAAGGTCGCCGGCCGTGCCGCGACAAAACGGTCGGCTACGAGGGCGATGCCGCGGGTCGCTCGTCCCAGTCCGATGCGACCCGTTCGATCGGCAACGCAGGATCGAGCAGGTATCCATCCTCTTGGCTCAGCAGCGCCTTGCGGAGGCCGAGCTTGCGCAGCGCCGTCAGTGCCACATAGACACGATTGGCACCCGCGCTGGGCATGACCCGCTCACCGGGCCACCCCGCCTCGAGCAATGCCTCGAGCGGCAGGCCAGCGCCCGGCTTGGCCCGATGCTCCTCGGCGAGCCGCACCAGGATCAGGCGCAGCGCCTTGCGGCGCCGCAGATCGTGCGCATCGCCACCGGGCAGCTGCAGCCAACGCCCCTGCTCCCCGACCAACAGCGCAGACGCGTTGCGGGCGCTGGGACCCGATGCGGGAGTCTCGGCGGGCAGCGTGGTCTCGCTCGGCTCCGACGCCTTCAGTGCCTGCTCGAGCAGCTGCACCGCGAACCGAATGTCGTCGCAGCGCTCCACCCACGCGGGGACGTCTCCCTGCGCAGCGGTGGCCTCGGCAATCCGCTCCCGTGCCCGCCTCAGATGCCCTGCCGCCTCGTCGCCGCCCTTGGCTGCCAAAGCGACATCCACGAAGCCCCGGTCGAGACGAACCGTCGCCTCCACCATCGGATCGGGAAAACGACCCAACAGACGACCCGCGGCGGAGAGGCACCCCCCGGCGTCCTCCGCCCAGCCCAGTGCCGCCGTGGCCCGACCCAGTCGGCTCAGACAAAGGGCTTCCGATCGCCGATCGCCGACCTCGCGCAAGATCGTCAGCGCCTCGTCGTGACACTGCCGCGCGGCCTGCAGCTGGCCCTGCATGTGCTCGAGCGTGCCCAGGTTGCCCAGTACGATGGCCAGCAACCGACGATCGCCCAGCGGGCTGAGCAGCTCTCGCGAGGCATCGAAGTGCGCCCGGGCCCGGTCGGCTTCACCGTGCTCCAGCTCGAGCACGCCCAGGTTGCACACGTGGATCGCCTCGAACCGTGCATCGCCTTCGGCCCGAAGAAGCTCGAGCGCTTCGTGGTAGATGCGTCGCGCCTCGCCCAGCTCGTGGCGGTCGTGACACAGCGCGCCCAGGTTGCCGAGCACACGGCCCTCGATCGCACGGGCCCCCGCGGCACGTGCATGCTCCAAGGCTTGCTCGTAGATCGGCTGCGCGCGGTCGAGCTCCCGGCGTTGATGGTGGTACATCCCTTGATCGGCCTGCACCTCGGCCTGCAGCGCGGGTTCGTCTCGGGCTGCGAGCAGGGCAGACTCGAGGTCACGGTTGGCCGCCGCGGTCTGCCCCTGCATCAGTCGCGCCTTGGACCGGGCGCGCAGCGCTCTGACCCGGACCGGAGTGGCGATCGACCGGTCCTCGACCAGCCCCACCGTCTGCTCGAGCAGCGCCAGGTGCGATGTCGACGATCCACGGATCCCAGCCACGGTATCCAGTGCGAGCACACAGCGCAGCGCCCACTCCAACGCCACGTCGTCGGTGGCGGCCGATTGCATCGCGTGCTTGTGCACGGCCAGGAGATTGCCCCGCTCCACCGCCAGCGCGTGCAGAGCATCGGGACTGCGCGGGGTCCCGATCGCCTCCAGCTGTTGCTCCGCCTGCGCCAGATACCACTGGGCATGCCGAGCGCAGGCTTGCGCGTGCGCATCGGGAGACGCGAAGCGCTCGGCCGCGAACTCGCGCACCGCATCGAACAACGACAGCCGGGGCAGCCCCACTCGGTCGCCGGGCTCGTCGCGGCGCAGCAGTGACTTGGCGCGCAGCGACTTGAGGCCAGCCACCGCCGACACCCCGTCGTCGGGGCCCACGAGCACGGCGGCTGCAGCCTCGGCGGTGAAGCCCCCGTGGAAGACGGTGCACTGCGCCAACAGATCACGCAGCCCGGGGTCGAGCAGGCTCCACGACCACTCGATCGCGGCCCGCAGCGTGGCGTGCCGACTCTCTACGTCGCGACCGTCTCCC
The DNA here is from genome assembly GCA_022601155.1 of Deltaproteobacteria bacterium. Taxonomy (GTDB): domain Bacteria; phylum Myxococcota_A; class Polyangia; order Nannocystales; family Nannocystaceae; genus Paraliomyxa. Next base: position 7,001 of record JAHZJA010000335.1, read on the forward strand.
ACCAGCACGTCCAGGCGCTTGTGGAGGTTGTCGATCAGTCCTTGGAGGCCCAGCAGCTCCACCTGGGGTGCAGCCAGCTCGATTGCCAGCGGCAAGCCCTCCAGGCGCGTGACCAGATCAACCACGCGGGGCGTGCTGGCCTCATCGAGCACGAAGCCGGGGTCGAGCGACTGGATGCGCTCCACCAGCAACGCCACCGCCTCGCTGTCTTGCGGCGGCTGGCCCGGCACCGGGAGCGTCAACGGAGGCAGCTCGAACCGCAGCTCGCCGCGCAGCCGCAGATGTTCGCGCGAGGTGACCACCAGCCGCAGCTCGGGCGCCTCGGCCAACCACACGGCGACCGTCGTGGGCGCCAGCTCCACCAGCTGCTCGAAATTGTCGAGCACCAACAACAGCGGGCCCCGGCCCGCGATGGCAGCCCCGAGGCGCTGCACCGCTTCTTCGTCGGAGCTCGACGGCAGCGGCGGCACACCGAGGGTGCGGGCGATCGTCTCGCACAGCCCCTCGAGATCGCGAACCGCCGCCAGCTCGCACAGCCACACCCCGCCCAGCTCCGACAGCTCGTCGAGCAGCCGCTCGCCCAAGGCCAGTGCCGTCCGAGTCTTGCCGGTCCCCGCCGGACCAAACACCGTGATCAAGCGCTGACCGGCCGTGACCAGCTCGGTCAGATGGTCGAGCTGCTGATCTCGACCAATGAACCGATTGGGCGGCGATCGCAGGTTGGTGCTGTCGGAGACGGCCACCGCCCACCACCCTACGCGGGCATCCGCCGACCGGGCAAGCACTCGCGGCCGGACTCGCGCAGGCGGGATCTACAGCTCGCCCTGGATGTCGGCAACGGCCCGCGCCAGCGCATCGGGAATGAACCGGTCGAAGTTGCGCGCCGCAACGTCATCGGTGACCAACGCCTCCCGCAGCGCCTCGTGCTCGGGGGTCTTCGACCATGCGGCATACCGATCGGCCGGTGTTTGTGTCTGCTGCACCGCCAACATTGCTTGCTGCAGCAGCGCAGTCCACAGCGCGATCATCGTCGTGACGTGCTCGGGACCCAAGAGCGGACCGTGGCCGGGGATGATCGTCGTGGCCTCGAGCGTGGCCAGCTGCTCGAGCGTGGCCAGCCAACGACGGGGATGACCATGGCCTCCGTAGGGGATCTCGTCGAGCACATCGCCGGTGATGAGCACGCCAGCTTCGGGGATGAACACGACCAGGTCGGCGTCGGTGTGTGCCTCGACCGGATGCAGCTCGAGCGTCACCGTGCCCAGCTCCACCCGCGTGACCTCGGTGACTCGATCGGTTGGAGCCGCCAGCGCCAGGCCCGGCACTGCTTCGAGCTGCGCGTCGACGTTGGCGAGCTGCTCGTCCAGCTGCACCTTCTGTTCCGCCGTCAGCTCCGTGCCGTCGTCGCGTGCCCCTCGCTGCTGCATCGCGGTGCCGCGGCGACGCATCTGCTGGAGCTGCTCGATGTGCTCGGCCAGCTGCTCCGCCCCACGCTCGGCCAGCAAGGCTTCGAGGCCCGCGTGGCCCCAGTGCTCGACCGAGTGGCCCCGCGCCGCCATCGAGCTCCGCCAGTGCGCACCACCAAGGCTGTGGTCCAGGTGCCAGTGCGTCGTAATCAGCACGCGGCGTGAACCCGACGGCACCGCCTCGATCCAAGCGTCGAGCCAGTCGACGGCGACCAGCCGCTGGGGTCCATCCACCAGCACCGCCCCCGCTTCGGTCACCACGACCGCAGCGTTGGAGTCGCTGAAGCGTCGCGCCTCATCTTGCAGCGCCGCGTGGATTCCTGGCGCGACTTCCACCATCCGCATGTGGACGTTGGGTCCCGGCTCGGGCGCAGCCGCTCGAACAGAGCTCGGTGCTGGCGCCGCCGGTCGTGGTGGCTCGACGATCGTGGCCGGGGGAGCACAGGCGCAGGCGACCAGCAGCCACGAGAGCCTTGGAGTTCGGGCGGTCGGCACCCGGCTATCGTGGCGCGAGGGCGTCCTGCGGGGCAACGACGGCGAAATCGGGACCGTTTCGTTTTCTGCAACGCTTCATGAATTTCATATCATCGGCGACATCGGTAACCCAAAGCGCGGGTGCGGGCTACCCCCTGCGTCGACAGCGAGGCCCGGGTGCATTCCCAGCCCGGCGCACGCTGGCGACCCACCACCACGTCCCGGACCCCGTGCAGGGGTTCCTGCCGAGGAGAACCACTGATGTTGCGCTTGCCGACCGCCCGAACCCTGACTTGTGCCCTCACCTGTGCACTGCTGCTGCCCGCGTGTGACAACGACTCGACTGGTGACGATGGCTCGTCCACCACTGCGCGCACCGTGAGCTGGAGCTTCGATGGCCTCGAGGCGCTCGGAGAAGGCTACGTCTACGAGGGTTGGCTCATCGTCGACGGCACCCCGGTCACCGCAGGACGATTCACCGTCGATGCTTCGGGAGAGGCCTCCTTGTCCAGCTTCGAGGTCGACGCCGCCGATGCCGACGCCGCGACTGCCTTCGTCCTGACCATCGAGCCCGCCGACGGCGACGATCCAGCGCCATCGGCCACCCATATCCTCGCCGGCGACTTCGCCGATGACACCGCCGACCTCTCCGTGGGCCATGGCGCTGCCCTCGGCGACGACTTCACCGCCGCGACGGGTGAGTTCATCCTCGCCGCACCGACCACCGCCGACAACGAAGACGACGACAACCAGGGGATCTGGTTTCTGTCTCCCTCCGAAGGCACCCCCAGCCTCGATCTTCCGGCCCTTCCCGAAGGATGGGCCTACGAGGGCTGGGTCGTCACGGACGACGGCCCCATCACCACCGGTCGCTTCACCAGCGCCACGGGTGCCGACAGCGACGGCGCCGGACCGACCGCAGGCCCCGATGGATTCCCTGGCTTCCCGGGTCAGGACTACATCGACCCGGCGATCGACCTGGTCGGGACCACGGTGGTGATCTCCGTCGAGCCCGAGCCCGACGACAGCCCCAACCCGTTCACCCTCAAGCCCCTGGTGGGCGCCGCGGGTGAGGGCATCAAGGTCTTGATGCCGCTCGACAACGGGGCCGTGACCTCCAACCCAACCGGCGAAGCCCGCCTCGACTGACCACACCGACAGCCGAGTCTCCAGACTCGAAGAGCACACCGACTCGCTACGGCCGGAAGGCCCCCGGCTTCCGGGGGGTTGTCCCGGGAAGCCTCCCGGCCGTGGCGAGGATTTTCGCGAAGCGCGATGGTGGTCGGCGCCGGACTTGTCATGACAAGCTGGGTCCCGTGCCGCGCCTTGCCCTCGCCGTTGGCCTCGCCACACTCGTGTCCACGCTCGGGTTGGGCTGCCGGCCATCCCCTCCCGGTGCTTCGACCCCGCCACCCACGACGCCACCGACCACCGCCTCTCCCGCTCCACAGACCGAGCTGGCTGAGATGACGCTGGCCCCTCGCCCCGACTGGGCCGACAAATACGCCAAACCCGAGCTCGACACGCGCTTCTTCGACATCGCGGCGCTGATGGAGCGGCACCAACTGTCGCGAGCGCTCGCGGTCGAGCTCCAAAACCACTTTCGCGATCTGGCCCGAGCCGAGCCCGACGGCGACCGACAGTCGCAGTACGCCGAGGCCCTGCGCCGCGCCAAGGCCGGTGAGTTCGAGGATCACCGCGACCTCGATCGGCTAGCCAAGGCTCCGTTCATCGTCGTGTTCGACCTCGACGAGACGCTGTACGACCAGCACATTCGCGACCCCGCCCTCATCGAGACGTGCGCCGACCTCTCCGTCCCGCGGAGCAACGGCAAGACCCGTCACATCAAGCTCAACCCCGGCTGGGCCGACGCGATCGAGCGCATCCACGCGTTGGGCGGAGCGGTGGTGCTGTTCTCAGCCAATCTCGACGACACCTGCTACGCCAACGCCGCCGCGTGGACCCTGGGGGGCGTGCCGCTGCTCGAGCATCCGGCCATCGCCGGGATGTTGACCAACAGCCACCTGGTGCTCCAGCCCAAGCAGGCCGGCGATCCCGTCAGCGAGCCTTCGAAAGATCTCCGCATCGTCGATCCGGATCTGTCGCGCACGATCATCGTCGACGACAACCCTCGTCGGCTGTTTCAGTTCCGCAACGTTCGTGTCTACAAGAAATTTCTCGGCGAGGCCTACTGCCGCTCCGCCGATCCCGCCGCCCGGGCCGCCCACGAAGGGGGTCTGCCGCAGGTCATGGTGGAAATCGAGGACGCGCTGGCCTACGTGCAGTCGCACCCGGGTACGGGATTTGCCCACGCCTATCTGCCGTACACCACCTTGGGCCGCCTCGCGGTCAATTGGCTGCAGCATGGCACTGGGATGAAGCGTACCGCCGCGATCGAACACCTGCGCGCGCATCCCGAGTTGGCCGACGAAGACTTCTGACACCGCCATCAACACGCGCTGCGATGCCCTCCCATGGGCTACCATCGAGGACGTGAGACGTTGGGCTTCGCTGTTACTGGCAGCCGGCATGGGCTGCGGCCCACCCGGTACGCCCGACGGCGAGGGCGCCAGCCCGCCCATGGCGCGCGACCCCAAGGGCTCGGTCCGGTTGTTGCTCAACGGGCCCACCGCAGATGGGCCCCACGACGAGTGCACCACCGAAGTCTGCATGGCGCTCGTCGACCTCATCGACGACTCGACCAAGACCATCGACTTTGCCGTCTATGGCATGCGCGGCCAGCCGCGCGTGCTCGAGGCACTGCGCCAGGCCCAGGCTCGGGGTGTGATCATCCGCGGCGTCGTCGATCGCGATGCCCAGGGCGCCAACTACTACGCCGACACCGACGAGATGGTCACCGCGGTCGGCGATGTCCGTGACGATGGCAAAGTCGACTTGCGCCGCACCAAGCAGGCGCGCGACACGATCTACCCCGAGCCCCGCTGCGCCCGCCCCAAGGGCTTCGAAGGGCCCGTCCAGTGCCTGGCCTACGACCTGGGCGATCGGTGTCTGCTGGCTGCCCACTCCAGCCGCGAGCCCCTCGATGACGGCGCGGCGATCATGCACAACAAGTTCTTCGTCACCGACAGCCGCTTCGTGTGGACCGGGTCGACCAACGTCAGTGACACCGGCACCGGGGGCTACAACGCCAACCTCGTCACCGTCCTCGACTCTCGCCGTGTCGCCGCAGGCTACATCCGCGAGTTCGATCAGATGTACGAAAACGGCCGGTTCCACGACGACAAGCGCTCCACCGGTGCCCTGCACGTGGGCGTGGGCTCCTCCGAAGTGGAGCTGCTGTTCTCGCCCCAGGACTCACCCATCCGCGAGCGCGTCCGCCCGCTCATCAAGAACGCCAGCGAGAGCATCGACGTCGCGGTGTTCTACCTGACCCACAAGCACCTCACCGCCGATCTCATCGCCGCCCACCTGCGAGGCGTGAAGGTCCGGGTGATCATCGACGCCACCGCGGCCACCAACGGCTTCACCAAGCACGAGCTGCTGCGCGCCGTCGGCATCCCCGTCAAGGTCGAGGCCTGGGGTGGCAAGATGCACATGAAGTCCGCGGTCATCGATGGGCAGACCCTCATCACCGGCTCGATGAACTGGACCAGTGCCGGCGACGACACCAACGACGAGAACGTCGTGATCGTGCACGACGAGGCCCTCGCCGCGCAGTACGGCGAGTTCTTCGACCAGCTGTGGTCCGATATCGACGACCGCTGGCAGGCTGCCAACCCCGATCCCGAGTCTCACGACTCGGGCACCGCCTGCTCCGATGGCATCGACAACGACTACGACGGCCAGGTCGACGCCGACGACCCCGGATGCGGCGCCACGCCACCGCCTCGTCCCCCCCTGCCGCCATTGCAGATCATCGACAAAA
>JAHZJA010000336.1 GCA_022601155.1 Deltaproteobacteria bacterium
CACCAACGAACAGATCATCCGTCTCAACACGGGCGATGGGTTCCTGCCGCCGCACGTGTCGGCTGGCCCCGGTGTTCATAGCAACGACGAACTCAACGCGGTGCGGGTCGCCGACTTCAACGAGGACGGTCGGGAGGACGTCCTCGTGCTCTCGATGGCGCTGTCCGGCCATGCACAGCTGTGGCTGAGCAACGGGAAGACGCTGTACCGCGAGGACCAGTTCGACACGGGGATTCCGCTCGATCCGCACCTGGACACATCACCCCTGCACCCCCAGGCCTACCCGGGTATGCCGCAGTGGCAGGGGGAGACGCGCTTCAAGTCGGTCAACGTCATGGACTCCAATGCCGACGGGATCCTCGAGCTGGCGGTCATCTCGGTGGAGGATGCCGTCAATTGCTCCGGGCACTACGTCCGCCAGCTGTCGCAGGATCAAAGTCGCGAGGGCGTGTTTGCGGATCGACTGGTGAAGGTCACCGATCCTCTCGGGGTCGTCGAGCAGGTGTCCTACGCCTCGCTGGCGCAGGCGGCGACGCCCTGCCAGACCACGACGATGGGCGACGACGACCAACCGCTACCGACGCTGGTCCGATGCGCTCGTCGAGGCGTCGTCGTCGACGAGCGCCAGATCGATCACGGTACCGATCCTCCGAGAGTCCTCGAGTACCACTACGAGGGAGCCCGGAACGACATTCGTGGGCGGGGCTGGCTGGGCTTTGCCGCGGTGCAGGAACACGACGTCACCGCGCATCGCAAGACCACGTATCGCTACCATCAGAGCGCCTTGCCGCTTGGCTTCACGTGCAACCCGGGGTGGAACTGCGACTGGACCTACGCCTATCCGGGCCTGGGTACGCCCGCCGAGGTCGAGGTCGTCGTCGAGAACGATGCGGGGACGGCAGTCCTGGCGACCGACACGACCACGTACACTCGGACCTCGAAGCTCATCGATCTCGACAGCGCACGGTACCGAACCCGGCTCGAGGCAATATCACGCGTGGAGGACCACACGGGCCTTCCCGGGGGCCAGGTTCGTACGTCGGCGACGATCTTCGAGGACTTCGACGCCCTCGACTATCCCCGGTACGAGGTGTCGTCGGGGGACGGGGGGGGCATGCTGAAGATTGAGCGGGTCTACCAGCCCCACGACCAGAGCGAGGCATTGTTGGGTCTGGTTGCCACCGAGACTCGGACCTACACGAGACAGGGCACGCCCAACGTCGTCACCACCTCTTCTCGCAGCTACGACACGCTGGGGAAGCTCGAAGAGCTCGTCCTCGAGCCACAGAGCACCGACCCCGAGATCTACCTTCGCAAGCAGTTCAGCTATCGCCCGGGCCATCTTCTCGAGCGGGCCGAGGAATTCGATCTCAACTCGTCCAGCTCGCGCTCGCTGGAGCTGGGCTGGAACTCGGATGGGACCTTCGTCGCCAGCCGTACCAACGGGCTGGCGGAGAGCACCCTGTTCGAGCATCACCTCGGATTCGGGTCGCTGTATCGCGTCACTGATGCCAACGGACTGATGCAGACGACCGACATCGACTCGTTCGGTAGACCGTTGGTCGTCACCGACGCCGACGGTGGCACGAGGACCTATAGCTACACGCACATCGATGCCGCCAGGCCGTATGCCATCGCAGCCGCAGGGAGCGACAATAGCTGGTCGCAGCAGCAGCTCGATCCCCTCTTGCGGCCCGTTCGCGTTGGCGCCACGGGTCCGGATGGCGTTGATCTGTGGGAGTCGATCGACTACGACGAGCTGGGGAGGGTCCATGCGAGGTCGTTGCCGTGGAACGCCCAGACTCCCCAACCGCCGCCACAGTCGGTGTTTGGCTACGACGAGCTCGGCCGCCCTCAGACGACGGTGTTCGCCGACAACTCGACCGAGACGGTCCAGTACGTGGGCTTCGACCAGCGGATCGTCGTGGACGCGGTCGGCAACGAGACGGTCGTGCACCTCGATGCCGATGGTCTCGCGGTGCAGGTCGACGAGCGGACGGCGGCCAGCGGCGTGGTACGCAGCCACAGCTACGACCACGACGCGCGGGGCCGCGTGATCTCGATGGCCGATGGGACGCCCGGCGGAGAGTTCTCGGCCACGTACGACGTGCGAGGACGACGAACCGATGTCCAAGAGCCCGACACGGGGGGGAAGCACAGCCAGTTCAACGCCTTCGGTCAGCTGGTCTACTCGGAGCGCTCCTCGTTCGAGTCCGGCGATGTCGTGGAGTGGACGACGTATGACCGCGACGCGGTGGGGCGTGTCGAGGCGCTGATCCACCATGGACTGTCGGGCAAGTCGTTCGCCAGCCGGTTCGAGTACGGCAGCGGCGGCGTCGATGTTGGCCGTCTCGTTGCGATGTCCCGCGACAACGACGGGGACGATGTCGAGGACGTCTCTACCGTCATCGGCTACGACTCGCTGGGACATATCGAGTCTCGCGTGACGCAGATCGACGGGGAACAGTACGTGCTGAGCTACACGTACGACGCCGAAGGCCGGCTGCTGACCAGTACGTATCCCAAGGCTGATGGGCTGAGCCCCGTGGTGCGGTACCACTACAACCAGTGGGGAGCGCTCGAGACGATCCTCGATGACTCGCCGACCGCGAGCTACGGCTCGGTGCTGTGGAAGGCCGTCGACTACGACCACGGCCGCCTGGCACTCTCCCTCAAGGGCAGCGCGCAGCTGGTCGAGCGTACGTACGATCCATTGACGCGGCGGCTCGACTCGGTGACCACCGAGGTGGCAGGAACGCCGATCTACGCCAAGGACTTTGGGTACTACGCCAACGGTCAGCTTCAGAGCATCGACGACACCGTGATGGGTGTGACCGAGACCATGACCTACGACGCGCTGGGTCGGCTCGATACCTGGGATCGCGCTCACGTGACTTCCTCGTTCGTGCGCGAGTTCGACTATGACGACGACCGATCGGGGGTTCTGGCTGGGGTCACCGACAGGGACTCGGGCTCGACCGTGCTGCGGGAGGTGACGTACTCGTTCGAGGCCGCTTCCCCTCACGCGGTGTCGACGACGTCGAACCTCGACCTGCTGACGATGACGGACACGCAGACCTTCGCCGAGTACGACGGCCTGGGTCGCGCGATCGGGGAAACTCGTGACGGAGAGCTGATCCGCGACGTGATGGAGATGAATGGGTTCGGCCTCCCCATGCTCGTCAAGTCCAAGGACGGCGAGGTCACGTTTCGCTACGATGCGCAGGGGCGACGGGTGTCTCGTGAAAACTCCGCGCTGGGCAGTCGCGCCCACTATGTGGACGACGTCTACGAACACCACGTGACGTCCTCGCCCGTGGAGGAGCGGCACGTCTACTACATCGACAGCCCCGAGGGGCGCATCGGACGATGGGTGTTCGACTCTACCAAAGAGGAATTCGAACTCGAATATTTCGACAACGACCTGCGGGGCTCGGTCGAGCTGCGTACCGACAGCGGCGGCAACGTCCTGGACCGAAGGTTCTACTCGCCGTTCGGCCTCGATGTCGACGTGTCGGGCAACGACCTCCCGATGAAGGATGGGGCGGGCTTTGCCACCCATGCGGGCATGGCCGATCTCGAACTGCTCGACATGAAGGCACGGCTGTTCAACCCGCGGACCCGCAGGTTCGAGTCGACCGATCCCATCTTCCTGGGGCTCGACACGTACGCCTACACCCACAACGATCCGATCAACCGCGTCGATCTGGATGGTCGCTGGGACGAGCTGGGGAGCAGCTGTCGGGATTGTTGGACGCACGGTTGGTATTCGTCCGGTAGCGGCGATCAGGTGGGGGGCGGCGGGATTTGGGACCAGCCTCGGGCGGGGAACGGCAATGGAGGCAGCGGTCGCGCTGCCCGCAAGCCGCGTCCGCCACGGCCGGTCATTGCCGCACCCAGCTCCGCCCCGGATCCGGGCGGGCATGGTTCATCGGGTGGTGAGTACGTCTGCGACCAGAGCATCGAGTCGTGTGGCGCTGGCAGTGGGGAGGCGCCGTCGACCTCGACATCGACATCGTCATCGCCGTCGCCGTCGCCGTCACCAACACCCGAGGAGTCGGAGGTTCAGCGGCGAATCACCGAGCTGCAAGAGCAGCACCAGCAGTCGCTCACTGTGGACGAGCTGATTCTCAACTGGTACTCGGGCCCGCCGTCTGAGGCTTCCGAGACGGTCGATGTCGCGGCGCCTGGCCCTCGTACCGCGTTTCCTGTCAACGGCAACTACTACGGGGCGCTTACGGGGGCCATGTTGGGTGTTCGCGCCGGCAAGAGTCGCCTTGGCAAGGTGATCTCGGGTCTCACGGGTGGACCGAGGAGCGCGTATCGACCGACGTGGATGACGCAGATGTACGCGTGGGGCATCGTCTTTGATGCTCTGGTGATAGGTCCCAGCGACATCCCCAGGGGAGACATGGAGCATGAACTCTCGAACTCGCAGTACTGGGCGGATCGGGCAGCCTGCGCTGCGGGGGACTGTGCGGGGATGGCGTTTGCTCCGTTGGATCCGGACACCGCACACCACTGGCAGGACTACAACTCACGGATTTGCTGGCTGCCGGGTTGTGCTCCGACTCCGTAGTGTTCGGCGGCCGGGTGCAGCCGTTGCTGCGCCCGGCCGTCGCTGTTGCCGTACCCTGCGCGGTAGGGCAACCGCTGTGACGGGTCCGTGGAGTATGGTGTCGCTGAACGTGACTCCAAAGCGCGCCCGGATGTCCGTGGGCCAGACCGGGTTGGTGTCGACGTCGAGGCCGTAGCCGCTCATTGCCATCAGGCCGTCGTCGCCGCCGACCCACGGCTCGGGGCGGCGCCCTCGTCGACGGAGTACGAACCCGTCTGACCGTCGAGGACGATCAGTCGCCGTCCGTCGAGGTCGTCTTGGCGCCGAGCATCGTCGTGATCGCTGCCCCGCCGTCGGGGGTCGACGGCGGGGCAAGCGGTGAGCACGACGAGACAGAGTCCCTTGTGACATTGCCGATGTTCTTGGGCCCCGTGGTCCGTCTCTGGCTCAGGCGAGCGGGCGCCGACAGCGGTCTGCTCGGCCGATCGAGGCAGTCTGGTGAGCACGGAATTCGATTGCCCTCAGCGCAAAAGAAACTGATCCGCCCTGTCTTTCCATCGAGGAGGCCGTCAGTCTGAGCTGTCGTGGAACCTGAACAGACAGCGTTTCAGCCGCTCGTGGACCGGACGCCGCATGTGCGCCCGTGTCGTAGTCCCTCAGCCCCGGTAGCCGTGGGATGGGCGATGGCCGGGGTTCGGTTGCGGGACATCCCGTAGCCCGTGCTCGAGCTGACGTCGTGCATCCGCCAGCAGCCGCAGCATACGTTTGCCGTCAGCCGAGCCCGTGGCACCGTAGGGATTGATCTCCTCGGGAGTGCTCGTCCGCAGCATCGCAGCCATTCGCTCGGCGTCCAGATCCGTGTCGCCAGGCAGCACGATCCGACCCCCTGCCGCCCGAACCGCGTCGTCGAGCTCGGATGCGGCTCGCAGCGCGGTCTCGCACAGCGAGCCGTGCCAGCGAGCCAGCTCGTCGTAGTCACTGGGGATGCTCGCTCGAGCACTGGACAGTGTCTGGAGAGCCTCGTGGAGTCGACGGTGCGATAGCCGCTGGCGTTCGAGGGGGTCGACTCCGGCATAGGCGGCTGCAGCTCGGGCGTCCTCCCGCGCTCGCATACCGTCACCACCCTCGTATTCGCACTGGCGGCAGCGGTACAGATCGGGGCCCAACGACTCGAGGTCTGGAGACGCGCACGCGATGCACACGTCCTTGGGGGCGGGCAGGGCCAGGCGCTGGCGAAACCGTTGGGCCTTCCAGGCCGTCAGCGCCATGCCCAACAACACCGAGGCGAAAAGGAGAAACTGCACGGACGTACGGGAACAGGAGCACTGTGCCACAGTCTCGTGTGTCGACGAAGCGGCCGACCCACGTGGCCGGCCGCCGTCATCCACGACGGGTTTTCTCGTCCACGTGAAGGCGGCCACAATGCGTCGAGCCGCCTCGACGCACTGCGGTGGGCGACGGCTACAGCTCGCTCAACGCCACCTGGATCAGCTGGTCCTCGGTGCCCAGCTCGACGTCGACCGAGAAGGTCCTGGGCGAGGTACAGCGGTTTTGGAACGCGAACTCGCCGAAGTCTTCGAACGTGTCGGCCTCGTCGTACAGCGGGATCGTGATCGTGACCGGGCCAGGTTCGATCGGCCGTGGGGAGCCCTGGCTGTCGAAACCACAGAACTCATCCTCCATGCAGTCCTCCCGTGTCGTGTACGGCACCAGTGACCGGCCGTCCCATCCGAAGACGTGCGTCATGCCGGGATCCAAGGCCATGGTGGTGTAGCTCGCGGGCTCGGGGCCGGGGCATTCGCAGCCACAGGTAGAGCCGTTGGCGAGGAACAGATCCGAGCCGTCACGCGCGACCGACAGGCCAGTGCACTGGTGGCTCGATGCGATGACGTAGGTTGGTTCGGCGGTGTCGTTGGTGAGCTCGATCGAGATACTCACCTGCGATGCCTCGGGCGGCGGCACGGGATCGTCTTGGCAGACCACCGGGTCTCCCGTGCTGCTGTCGGTATCGCCGCTGGTGTCCTGACTGGTGCCGGAGTCGGCGGTCGAGCCGGTGTCGGCCTGGGTGGTCGACTCGGTGGTCGCGCTGTCGCCCACGCCGCTGTCGTCACCGGGGCAGCCAGTGGCCAGCGATACGAGCGCGAGGGAAACGAGGATGGATGACAATGAAGAAAACGGTCGAAACTTGGAACTACGCATAATCAATCAAGCCAATGAGGAGCAGCGTAGCATCGGCGTCGCGGATGTCTATTGCGTGTTGGGCAGCGGTCGAGCGTTTGGGGGCACTGTGGAAGTGCCAGCACGAGCGGTCGCCTCCGGGCGGACGGTGTGGCCTCGGTCCTGACGCACCGACTGGGCTCGAGTCGCACGCCGCTACGGATTCTCTTCGTGCGGCCGTCTACGGCCGCGCAGACGAGGTCTCCAGGCTACGATGAGCGTGACGGGCCCAAGGCGTCGAGCGCAGTGTCTCGGGCGGATTCGCGGGCCCACAGACACTTCGAGCGTCGCCATCGGCTCGGGTCGCGGTGATGCAGGACGGCGAGCCGCCCGTCGCCCGAGGTCGTGGTTGGCAGCACGCGCACTTCAGCGGTCACCCGAAATCGATGTCTCGGTGTCAGTGCCGTTGGCCTCGCGTTCGACCACGCGTTCGACCACGCGCAGGGGCGAGACCGGGCCATCGGCGAGCCTTCGACGCACGGGCGGTGTCGCAGCCTTGGATGGGCTCCCAACCACGCCAAGCCACCTGCCGGCTCGCGTACTCGCGTCGAGCTGTCAGGACGCAGGGGGTGGCGAGCGCAAGAAGGTCCGCATCAGGCTCAGCAGCCCCATGCTGCTCACGCCGCCGACGATCATTGGGAGATCGGGCCTGATGATCCCAACCACGGTGATCATCAGCATCAGGGCCCCCAACACGATCAACAACACGAGCAAGGCGCCGCGGTTGACGAAGGACCCGCGGTGTCCCGTTGCCACGAAGTTGAACATCGACCACGCCGCGCTGGCCAGGATGACGGTCATGGGGCCGAACAGACCCAGGAACACCAGCGCGGTCCAGCCCAGATCATTGGCCTGTGGGGGGCCGAACCACCGCATGATCGGAATGGCGGTGAACAACCCGGCGACCACCGTCGCCAGCAACAGCGCCAGCCCAAAGAGCCCGGCGCCGAGGCGGGATGCCACCGGGGGGGATCGAAGATCGGCCTGATCGTCCATGGGGCTGGTGGAGACTACCGTCGCCGGACGCACCGTATTCTCGAATTGGGTCGAGGTCCGGCGCAGCGGCCCCAAAAGCGCCGTGGCGCTTCGCGATACGCCGGGGGGTTCAGCGATGCGCGACGAGCATGAAGGTGGGGGCGGTGTCGCGGACCACACGCAAGCACTGCAAGAACGTCGCGGGATCGAGGGCACCGAAGCTCTCGTCGAGGATGACCAGCGCCCCCGGCTGGAGCAATGCGCGTGCGACGAAGATCCGACTGCGCTCGCCGTGGGAAAGCTGCCAGCCCGTCTCACCCACGACCTGCTGGAGCCCCGAGGGCATGCGCTCCAACAGAGGTCCCAGGCCCAGCGCCTCGAGGACCTGCTGGGCGCGTTGAAGCTGAGGCTCCGACGGAGGCCAGGCTGCGCCGAGCAGCACGTTGAACGCGAGGGTCCCCGATAGGATGTGGTTTTGGTGGAACTGCGGCACGGAGACGACCCATCGCCGCCAGGCGCGATACCCCAGCGAGCCGCGATCGATTCCATCCAAGGTGAGCATGCCGCTGTCGGGTTGGGCCAGGCCGCACAGCAGCGACACCAACGTGCTCTTGCCTGCGCCCGAAGGAGCTTCGAGCAGCACCGACTGTCCGAAGCGCAGGCTCACGTTGCAGTCGGCGAACACCGGTTGGGCGGAGCGAGGGTAGCGATAGCCGAGGTGGTGCACCTCCAACAGTGGGTCGCCGCGGCTACGCGTGGGCTCGGGGAGCGTGAGACCTTCGGGGGTGGTGTCGTCGCTGCCGTCCGATGACGACCGGACCAGCGGAGTGAGGCCCACGGCCGCGATCGCGGCGCCCGTCAGGTTGCCGAGGCTCTGGGACATGCGCGCGAGCGCTCGGTGGGCCAGCAGTACGCCCCCCACGATGGCGGCCAATGCACCGACCGATGCACCCTGCAGCAGTGCGGGGGTCAGCGCGCACAGGCCGAGCACCAGCCATCCCCGGGGAAACACGCCGCGCACGAACGTGGCGTTTTCGTCCATTGTCGCGGACTCCTGGCGGTAGCGCTCGAGCATGGGTTCTTCGCGGTCGTGCCACTGCGCGGGCCGACTCTGGGCAACCCGCGTGCGATGGCCCTGTACCCCCTCGATGACCTCGTGGGTCAAGGTCCGCCGCATCGCCACCCATCGTTCGTGGCCGCGAACGTAGCGACGGCCAGCTGCGACTCCGACCAATACCCAGGCCAGCAGCACCACGGCGGCGGGTCGACCCTCGCTGCTCGAGACCAAGACCCCCATCGCGACCATCAACTCGACGATGGCCAGTATTCCGATGGGTGCCGCCGTGATGACCAGGTTCTCCAGTGCGGTTTGCTCGAAGACGCGGCCGAGCAATGATCCTACGCCCTCCTTGCGGACGGCCTGTGGCTCGAGCACGAGGATGCCGTCGAGCATGCGTTGCTTGACCAATGCGCCCAGGCGGATCGACCACTGGTGCACCAACGCGGTGGTCCACGTCTCGAGCAGGGCACCGCCGCCCAGCAGCAACACGCCGGCCCATGCCCAACCCGGGTCGACCCGACCCGATACGGCGACACGCCCGATCAGCATCCACAGCCCGATGAGCGTCAATGATTGGACGGCATGTGCGATCGCCAGCGCCGGGAGACGCACGTGGAGACGGGCCTGCCGCACCAGGGCACCCCACGAGCGTCGCGCGGGCGTGCGCACCATCCATGCCCGCGCGACGGCGCGAGAGCCGATGATGGTCCGCAGCAGGGCCTGCCGGGTTCGTTGCGCACGTCGCCCGGTGATCGAGGCATCGGCGACGATGACGTCGAGTTCTGCTCCGAAGGGACGTTCGGCCGCGCGACGCACAGCCCGGTTGAGCTGTGCCACGGTGACGGTTGTTCTGACCCCGTCGACCGCCTCGACGAGCACCGAGCTGGACCCCGCGCCGCCGACCACCACCACGACCGTTGGGGGTCCAATTTCCTGATCCAATGCGATGACCAGTGGGGTGTTGGCTCTGAGTAGCCGCGGCAGGTCGTCGTAGCCGAGCTGCACGGGCTCGGCCGTCAACCCGAGCCCGCGCGCGCGGGCCTCGATCCAGCGATCGAGAGC
>JAHZJA010000337.1 GCA_022601155.1 Deltaproteobacteria bacterium
GGCCTGGATCGATGCGGGGCACGGGCTGGCGGCGGTGCATGGTGCCGGGCTGGTGCACCGCGACGTCAAGCCCGACAACGTACTGCGCGGACACGACGGTCGGGTACGACTGATCGACTTCGGCCTGGTGCAGGGCCACCAAACCGGGGCGTCGGCAGCGGGCTCATTCGTTGGAACGCCGAGCTATGCGGCGCCCGAGCAGCGGCGCGGGAAGGCACTCGACGCACGCGCCGATCAATTCTCGTTCTGCGTCGCCGTGTGGGAATCGCTGGTGGGCAAGCGCCCGAGCGAGGAACAGCTGCCCGCCCATCGCGGACAGCGGGTCCCGCTGCCGCCCGGTCAGCGCATGCCCGGCCGGGTCCACCGGGTGCTGTCGCGGGGATTGTCGCGGGACGCCGCGCTCCGGTTCGAGACCATGGAGACGCTGCTGTCGGCCTTGCAGCCTCGGCGGGGCCGTCGGTGGGCCGCAACCATCGGAGGCGCTGCGGGAACGGCGGGCCTCGCGATTGGCCTGTTGTCGGCGCCCTCCAAAGCCGTCGCCGAGCTCCCCTGTGAGCACACGGCGCGCCCGCTCGAAGCGCGCTGGTCGACCCCGCGGCGCGACGCGCTGCTGGCCTCGGACCCCGCGACGGCCGAACTGGTCGACGGGTGGGCACAACGTTGGCGCACCGCGGCGCAACGCGCCTGCGAAGAGGTGCATCTGGAGCAGCTGCGCCCCGAGAGCAGCCTGGGCCCGCGCCGGGCTTGCCTCGACGTTCGGCTCGACGCGCTCGATGCCCTGCTGCAAGCCAAGCCCCACGGCGGCACGGTGCCCGCCTCCTGGCTGGAGATCCTGGACGATCCAACGCCGTGCCTGGAGCCGGCCCTGCTCGAGGCCGAATCGGACGCACCGCCGGACGAACAGCGCCTCGAGGTGTCGCGTATTCGCCGTGCCTTGCTCACGCAGCGCTGGGGCATGGACGAGCCTCGGCTCGATCTTCGGCGGCAGCAGGCTACCACCCTGTACCAGCAAGCGACCGCGCTGGCGTACCTGCCCCTGGTGGGCTACGCCGCCCTCGTCCGGGGCCATCTGGCCCGCATCGACGCCGATCGATCCGCCGCGTTGCAGCACTTCGGCCAGGCCCTGGACCTCGGACAACACCATGATCCGCTGCTGGCCGTCGACGCCTGGACTGGGCTCCACGAGCTGTCCCTGGATCTCGAGACCGATACCAGCCGCGCCCGGTGGCTCGCCGATCGGCGAGATCACACCCTGTCGCAGTACCCGACTGCGCACGCTCGCCATGCACAGGCCGCGTACGACCGCGGTCGGCTGCTCCAACAAGACGGTGACCTGGCTGGCGCCGACTCGGCCCTGGTCTCCGCTGCCCGACGCTTTGCCGAGGCGGGGCCGACCGCGGCGTGGAAGCATGCCGCCGCGCTACGACAGCTGGCCGACATCCGCACGCTTCGAGGGCGGAGTGCCGAGGCCGAGCCATTGCTCGTGGAAGCCCGCCAGCTCGAGCGACGACACTCGGCCGATCGACCCGGACCGCGCGGAGCTGCGGCCCTGGTCGAGGCCTTCCAGCACCAGGACGCGGGCGAGCTGTTGCAGGCGCAGGCGAGCTTCGAGGAAGCGATCACCTGGCTCGGGCGTGAGCACGGTCCCGGAAGCCTGCGCGTGGGCAACACTCATGTCGCGCTCGCCAATCTGTTCAGCTTGACTGGCGACATGGCGACGGCTCGCGTTCACGCCAGACAGGCAGACCGCTTGATCGTGCGCGCGCGACATCCCCGACACCCCGATCGGGTCGGATCGCTGTCCGCCCTCGGTACGATCGCGTTTCACGAGGAGCGCTTCGACACCGCCGCCGATGCATTTCGCCTCGCGCTGGCGATCGCGGAGACCCACAGCCCTCCCGGGTCCGTCGAGCTCGCGTGGGCCCGTGTGAACCTGGCCGAGGCCCTGCACCACAACGGAAAGAACATGCGGGCAGAGTCTCTGCTCACCCTCGCGATCACTGCGCTGCGGCGCAGCCTCGGCCCCGATCATCCCGACCTCGCGCTGCCTGACAAGGTCCTCGGTGCCGTCGCCTTCGCCCAGGGGGACCTGCCCCGCGCCCGCGCCTCGCTCGAGCACGCGCGAGCGCTCGCGATCCAACCCCCCGGGTCCCTCGTCGATGCGGCCGAAATCGAGACCCTGCTCGCCCGCGTCTGCTGGGCGCAGGGTGATCTCGCCGCAGCCCGGACCCACGCTCGGTCAGCGCTCGACGCGATGCCGCCGAGCGAAGCGTCGTCGAGCCGCCACGCCGAGCTACGCGGCTGGGCGGAGGTCACCGTGCCCTAGCTTCCCAGGGTCACCGGACGCTTCACGATGATCTTCGGATCCGTCCAACCGTCTCCCGCGTCGTCGGGCAAGATGTCCGTGTCGATCTCCCACTTGGCGTACCAGTTGTAGGGGGCCTCGGAGGCGGAAAGCGTGGCGTTGGGACACGTGAGCTGCGGGAGGTTGGCGTTTCCCAAAAAGTAGGTCTTCACGGGATGACCTGAACGATTGACGATCGTCACTTCCCCCGACGGGTTGGGGGTGACGACGTAGGGTTGCGCCAGCATCAACATCTGCTCGGCCGTAAGGTCTGCTCCGGGCACCGAGATCGTCGCCGTGTTCTTCGTCGTATCGTAGACCGCCACGGTCAGCGGGGCCTGCAGGTCCGTGGACACCGAAATCGAGTCGACGCCGTCCGCGGGAATCGGCGGCGACGTGGCACCGCGCGAGAGGGTCGCAGCGAAGTCCCCCGCCACGACCTCGAGGTCGCCCTCGGTGGAGTTGACGACGGAGAAGGTCCCCGAGGTCGAGACATACACGTTGGCGAGGCTTCCCCCGAGCGCCCCCCGGTCCTCGGTCACCGTGAGCGTCCTGTAGGTGTGCTCGATGGTGAACGTTCCGACGAATGTACCGGACACCGTGCCGTCGAGGCCGATGCTCGCTCCCCTGTAGACATCCACGCAGTCGACGTCATCGTCCACGGCGCAGGTGATCTTCTCGTGCTCGTCGAGGCTCTTGGTCTCCCAGGCGACGATGGTTCCCATCCGGCTGGCACCGTCGCGAGCCACCACGACTACATCGTCGATGGTGCTCGCGATCTTGTTCTCCACCACGACCACCGAGACGTCGCAGTCGGGGGTGAGCGTGTCGAGCGAGGGGCTCCCCGAGGAGTCGATGATTGTGGCGTTGATCGAGATGTAGGGATCGGTCATGTCGTGATGCTCCGGTCTGGGTTTCACACGCCATGGTCCGGCTCAGGGCTGGATCGATCGAAATTTCTGCCTGGGACCCCAAGATCAACGTTCATTCTGGTTTTTGTGCTCGATCGACCAGCGGCCCGGACCACCCTCATGCGCAGCGAGGAGGCGAGCCCGAGTGCGACCCACCGCGCTGCGTCCCAACCAAACGACGAACCACGAACGAGGACGAACGACGATGCGACATCTGATGATGACCCTGTGGATGGCGACTGCGATGGTGGCGTGCGATCAGGACCCGGACGGCCTGGTCGCCCCGACGACCGATGTAGGTGACGACTTCGACGGCGAGCAGGTTGGCCCGCTGGCAGACCGCACGGTGGGCCAGGCTTCGACCGGAGCACCGCAGATCACGGTGGTCGCGTGGAGTGCCGGTCCCGACATCAGGCAATCCGCCTACTGCACCGACTTCAACCCAACCACCGGCAACCGCTGTGCCTGCGTCGGGCTCGATGGCGAGGGTTGGCTCGGGCAGGACGACGACGGCAACGATATCAAGTGCAAGATGTGCAGGGACACGGACGGGTGGCCGTGCGCGCTGGAGCCCAACTCCGGCACTGAGGTGGAGCTCACCTTCGTGGGTGGCCCGCACGCCATGTACTTCTATGTCGACGATGACATCGTCACCCCGGTCACCTCCCCGTGGATGCTCAGCTGCGACGAGCCCCCCGCCAGCTGCCCGCACACCTGCGATCCCGGAGTCGAGCTGTGCACATGCGCCGAGGACCGGCTGGAGTTCGCCGCCGTCCGTCGCACATGGGACGACGGCGACCATCACGTCACCGCCACGGGGGGTCTCGTGATCGACCTGGGCGACACCTGCGACTGACGGCCGCGTACTCCTCCCCGGCCAACGGCATGGCCGGGCCCTGCAGTACCGCGACCGTCGGTGCTGCAGGGTCCGCATCGGCTCGCGATGTGTCGCCAGCCGGGCCTCGAGGGAGCACGGCCCCGATCAGTGCTAAGGCTTAGCGAGCCATGGCGACCCGTCTGCCCCGCGCAACACCACATTGGCCGCTCTTGGGCTGCGTCCCGTCGTTGCTCATGAACCCCAAGGCTTGCATGGAGGACAACCAGCGTCGTCACGGTGACATCTACACCGTGTCGGGCTTGGGGCAACAAGTCGTGATCGTCAATCACCCTCGCCACGTGGAGCACATCAAGCTCCTCAATGCGGGCAACTATCACACGGGCAAGGGCAACCCGATGGCGCAGTTCATCATCCCGGGCGCGATCTCGACGACGGACCAGGAGGCATGGCGACTGCGACGGCGCCTGCTTCAGCCATACTTCACCCGGGCGCACATGGTCCGGCTGTTCCCCCGGCTGCTCGAGTCTATCGACACCGAGCTGGATACGTGGGAGGGAGAGCACGACCTCGACAAGATCTGCTCGCACTTGAGCATGAAGGTGTTGATCAAGACCGTGTTCGGGGCCTCGGCGACATCCGAGGAGATCGAGCGAGTCCGGCTCGCGCTCGACTACGTCGTCGAGTACCCCATTCGGATCGCGGTCTCGCACCTGATGTCCTCGTGGTGGTCGCGACTGGGGCTGCCGGGGGCCAAGCACGCACTGTCGACCTTCACCGAGGTCATCGACGACATCATCGAGCGACATGAGCCGTCGACCGATGAAGACCAGGACGTGCTGTCCCGTCTCATCATGGCGACCGAGGAGCACGAGGACACCCTCGATCGTCGATGGGTGGTGCACCAGGTGCTCGAGCTGATCTTGGCGGGCTACGAGACGACCAGCTCCACCATCGCGTGGCTACTGGTTCGGCTCGCCACGGATGCGCGGGTCTTCGACAACGTTCGGCGTGAGGTCGATGCCGGGGTGGGGGAGGGCGCGTGGAGCCTGCAACGCCTTCGTCGACTGGAGTATCTCCAGGCCACCGCGAGCGAGGTGTTGCGGCTGTACCCTGCGGCGTATCTGTTTTGGTCTCAGTGCATGGCCGACGATGTCATCGACGGATACGCGGTGCCCCAGGGGCACAAGGTGGCAATCTCCGCCTACGCGGTGCAGCGGCATCCGGACGCATGGGAGCAGCCCGATCACTTCGTGCCCGAGCGCTTCGTCGGGGCAACCAAGCTCGACAAGCATGCGTTCGTGCCGTTTGGCATCGGCCATCGGCAGTGCTTGGGCCAGGAACTCGCGCTTCAGGAGATCCACACCACCCTTGCCCGGATCGTGATGCGATTCGACTATACCGTCGATGGGGCGACGGAGGACCTGTCCCCGCGGTTCGGTATTGCCTTGCGTCCGCAAAATCGAATCGGTATCCGGCTCGCGCCACGGCAGGTCGCTGCCCGACACATGTCGCGGGCTGACGAAGACCGATGGCCACAGGGGCTTCGTTCATGCGTCGCCGTCAGCCCCGAGGCTCGAAGATCTCGCAGGCACCGTCGATCGTAGAGACCGCGTCTGCAAAGAACGGAGCGTAGCTGGCCGAGCACACCGATGCCCACGCCCCGAACTCGAACGACTCGGCAAAGCTGCGCAAGATCGGGGCGGGCTCGGCGATCGACAGCGGGCCGCATCCTCCCCCGGGCACGTCGCCATCGCCCACCAGGCCCAGCACGATGATCGCCTGCTCGTTGCCGCCCTTGGCCGACAACAGCGCTTGCTTCCACGATGCGGGGTCGCCTTGTGAATCGCCGTCGTCTTCCTCGTCGGTAATGAACGTAACCACCAAGAGAGCATCGTCGCGGATGAACCCGGTGTTGCACCCACCCGCCTCGACCTCGGTGGTGACCGCCTCGACCATCGACTCCATCGGGCGCTCCCCATCTTGCCCTCCGGCCCCGACCAGCCCCGCACAGCTGAACGCCGCCGCCAGGTCGGCCCGAGCATCGGTGATGTAGCGATTGCCCCCCGCGAATCCGCACCCGACGCCGACGGCGTTGTTGACGATGCCCGCCCCCAGGGTCAGGTCACATGCCGTGGGCGGGTCGATCGCGCTGCATGGGGTGCCAAAGCAGTTGGGGAGCACCGTACACAGCTCCGTGCAGATCGGGCTCCCCTCGTCGGTATCGACCACCATCAGCTGGTAGTTCTGGGCATTGACGGTGCTCTCGATGGTCGCGATGAAGCCCGGCACGCTGGCCACCAGGGCTTGTTGCTCGTCGGTCATCGAGGCGGAGTTGTCGATCACGAACAGAAAATCGATCTTCTGACACTCGTCGTCACTGATCATCGGATCCAGATCGGGATGACCGGCCACGTCGAACACCGCCCCTGGGTCCCCCGAGGCTCCATCCGCCGCGTCGCCGCTGCCTCGCCCCGCCGTGGAACCCCCTTCCGTCGCACGACCGTCGGTCAGCCCTGCGGCGTCGTCCATCGCGCTCCCGCTGGCCTCCGTGCCCACACTCGTCCCCGGTGCCCCGAGGCTGTCGAAACCGCCGCCCTGCGAAGGCCGCGCCCCAACCCCGCATCCCAGCCCCAGCATCGCTCCCCATACCCATCCGTTGCGCATCATGGCTCCTTGGTCGCTCCCACCCCCAGTTGCGCGAGCGTCCAACCCGGTTGATCCGGCGGGTCTCCGAGCAGCAATCCGGCCTACCGCCGCGAGATTTCCATGCGCTCGATCACCCGAGGCGTGCCCCGCCTACTTTACTCGCAGGCGCCGTACTTGCGGAGCAATCCCTCGGCCCCGAGGAACCCGGACACGACCCATGATGTGTCCGGTTGCGTCGCCACGTCGAGGAACTGGTTGTTCCCTGGCTCCGCCCAGCTCAGGTACCACAACAGGCCTCCCGCGGGATCGAACGCACGCGCCCAGGCATTCACGTCGTCCTGCCGACCTACGACGAGGGCAGTCCCGGCCGGGTCGACCGCGATCGCGTGTGGGATCTCGATGGGCGGCTCGCTGTCGACGCCGACCGATTGCTGAGCAAGCATGGCATTACGGCGCTCGACGAAGACTTCCGTCGCGGGGAATCCGACATCGGTATAGGTGAAGACGAGGTTGCCCGCGGCGTCCTGGGCGAGATCGCGGAAGACGGGCGGCTGCGAGAAGCCCACGTAAGTGCTGACGACCTGCTCCAACGCGCCAGCGAACGAGAATCGATACAACGTGGACGAGAAGGGCCCCACCCCGGTGCTCTCCTGGCCCATGAACACCCCCGTCGCCTCGTCTGCGGCCAGCACCCGTGGGACCTGCCAGACCGTCTCACCGTTGATGATCGGCAGTTCGGTGAGCCACATCGACGCACCATCGACATCAGCGAAACGGGCGACCCACAGGGCCGTGTCGGCGAAACCAAGCTCGCCTGCACCCATGTAGATCGAGCGCCCGCTCATGAAGATCGATCCGCCTGGGCTCACGGCCATCGAGGGGGAGGACAGGCCAATGGTATTCGGAGCGATGTCGGTGAGACCCATCGTGACCGCCCAGCTCACGGTGATCGCGATCGGATCGACACGCATCAACCCGTAGGGTGCCGAAGGGTCGTCGCGCTCGAAGAAGATGATGGGATCACCGCTGGGGTGTACGCCCAACCCGAAGGCCGTCTCGTTGATGTCCAGGACGCCGCCCGCGGTGGGATCGAGCACCGTTGTCCACAGCAATGCGCCCGAGGACGAGTCGTAGGCGCCAAGCCACACGTCATCGGTGGCGCCGCTGGTGAACGTGCCGAGCGCATAGACGGTGTCGACCACTGGATCGACCCCGACGGCAACCACGGCGTCCACCTCGGCGATGACGGTCGTCCATTCTTCGGACGGAGGGCAGGGGAGCAGGCCTCCTCCCGTGCCCGACGACGACTCGCCTCCAGAGTCGCTCATGCTGCCACTGGAGCTCGTGCCCGAGTCCGAACCCGGGCCCGAACTCGACGTCACATCGCCAGTCGTGCCCGAGCTCGTTGTGGGATCGACGGTCGTCCCCGACATGCGCCCGGTATCCGTGCTCGTTCCCGTGGTGAGGTTGACACCTGTACTCGAGGGGAGACCCGATGCCGTGAAGTCGTCGGTGCCGGTTGGTGTGGTCCCGCTGGAACTCGCCGCCGCGGAGGGTTGGACCGAATCGGGAGGTTGACACGCTGCCAGGTTGCCGACGAAGACCGCGACCCAGGACGTCGCGACGGATCGAGCTTGCAGGACTGTCATCACGAGTCATCACGCGCGACGCGGCGCCGGATTTCCCCGGGGTCGACGTCGGGTGGATCCACGGTGCCCGCGACCGGGCGCTCCCCTCGGCCGATCGATTGCATTGCGTCAACCTACGACGTGTCTGCCGGGCTGTCGCCGATCGAGCGGGTTGAGCGGGTTGAGCGGCGACGGCTCGGAGGCCAGACGTGCGAAGGGGCCCGCGACTGTGTCGCAGGCCCCCGTTTGGCCGCACTCGCTGCGCGCCGCCGCCTCGCTATTGCGTCTGAATGACCTCGGTATGGCAGGCCAGGCCACCCAGGTCGATGGGCGTGATGGCGTCCAGACCCAGGCTGACCGCAGCGCTGATCGTCGCGCCGATGGCTGTACCGCTGAGGTTGGTGACCAACCCGAGGCTGCCGCCCACGGAGATCGGCGTCTCGGGGATTCCCGCCGAGATCCCGGCCGAGGCCACCAGCGAGTCACCGTGGATGTCGTCGAACTCCCCGTAGGCTCCGAGCACCCCGTAGGCTCCGATCGCAACGTTGGTGCTCAGTCCCCC
>JAHZJA010000338.1 GCA_022601155.1 Deltaproteobacteria bacterium
CAGTCATGGGCCGCTGTAGCGACGCACGCGACCGCTTGCTGGCGACGTCGGCCGCGCTGCTGCACGAGCGCGGCTACACCGCGGTGAGCGTGTCCGACATCTGCAAGGCCGCAGGCCTCAAGAAGGGCAGCTTCTACCACTTCTTCGAGTCCAAGCACGCGCTGGTGCTGGCCACGCTCGACCGCTTTGCCGAGCGTCAGCGGGCACAGATGCAGTCAGCTGGAGATCACAGCCGGCCGGCTCGCGAGCAGCTCGAATCCATGTTCATCGGGATGTACGAGGGCTACCTCGAGGCCCAGCGGGCGTTCGGATGCTCGCACGGCTGTGCTGTCGGCAATCTCGCTCAGGAGATGGCCCACCGCGACGCCCAGATGCGCGCGAAACTCGCTGCGATCTTCTCAGAGTGGAAGAAGGGCCTCGCCGCCATGCTGCAGCGCGCGCACACCAAGGGCGAGCTGGTCGTGGCCGACCCCGACCGCGCGGCCGAAGCGCTGCTGGCCTACCTCCAAGGGACCATGCTCCTGGCCAAGGCCAAGGACGATCCCGATGTCTTTCTTCGGCTCGCTGGAGGCCTCGTTGCCCTGGCCGAGGCCGATCTGAAGAGCGCACCCCGCCCCGCCGACGTGTCGAAAAACGTCGACCTCCCGCGTCAGGTCTCCGAGGTCTTGTCGTAGTTTTTTCCCAGGCCGGAAACTTTACCGACCAGTCAACTATCTATAGGTGCTCGGCGACTCTCCGCCCTGCTCCACCCGCCGCAAGAAGGTGGTGATCCCATGTCCAGCCTCCACATCGACCAATCCGCTCCTCGCCGCTCCACGACCCTGCGCTCGGGGACCGGCAAGCTCCATCGCTTGATGGAGGCCTACGTCGAGGGCGACGAACACGCGTTCGTGCATCTGCACGCCGCGCTCGAGCCCCGGCTGCGCTCGCGTCTGAGCCGGCTGGTGCGTGACACGGCGGTGGTGGACGATCTGGTTCAGTTGACCTTCCTGCGGGCTCACGCCGCGCGCGACCGATTCGCGTCGCTGCCCGAGCGCGCCGATCGGGCGGTCGAGGGCTGGTACCTGGCCATCGCTCGCAACGTGGCCCTCGATCACTTGCGCCACAGCTACCGTCGCGACCGTCGGCACGAGACGCTGATCGCCAAGGGCGACATCTCTGGCATGGGGGTTCCCGAGGCGGAGCTCAATGCGGAGGAGATCCAGCTTACGCGTGAAGTCGGTGATGAAGTTGCTCGCCGCGTTCGCAATGCGATCGAGCAGCTGCCGCCTGGACAACGCGAGGTCGTCAAGATGCACAAGCTTCGCGGCATGAGCATGGCCGACATCGGCCAACGGCTGGGGGTTCGCCCCGGAGCACTTCGCGTGCGGGCCCATCGGGCTTACAAGGCCTTGGCCAACATCCTGGTGCCTGCCGATCGCGATGCGCTGGCGTCGGCGGCAACTTGAGCCTGACCCACTCTCGAATCGTCGTTGACAGCCGGTGCCCACCCGACAACGGTCGGCAGCGCGCAGCGGTGACGTCGATTCTGTTGCTCCTGTAACGGCTGTGCCGCGGTATCGTTGAACCGGGGTAGCGATCGGGTGAGTGCTGCGAAAGAGTCGATGATGTCCGGTGTCGGCGAGCAGCTGGGCCGCTACCAGCTGTTGCACAAGCTGGCGACCGGGGGCATGGCGGAGCTTTTTCTCGCGCGCACCTCGGGTATCGAGGGCTTCGAGAAGATGGTGGTGCTCAAGCGGATCTTGCCGCACATGAGCGACAACGAGACGTTCGTCGGCATGTTCCTCGACGAGGCGCGGCTGGCCGCGAACCTCGAGCACTCGAACATCGTCAACGTCTACGACATCGGCAAGGACGGCAACGACTACTTCTTCACCATGGCGTACCTGCATGGCGAAGACCTCAACGCGCTGCTGCGTACGACGGCGCAGGCCGGGCTCCGCGTCCCGCTGCCCGAGGCGCTGTACATCATGCGGGGGGTCTGCGCGGGGCTGCACTACGCCCACGAACAGGTCGGGCTCGACGGTGTCCCGCTGGACATCGTCCACCGTGACGTCTCCACCACCAACGTGCTGGTCACCCACGAAGGCGGCGTCAAGCTGCTGGACTTCGGCATCGCCAAAGCCGCCACGCAATCGAAGATGACGCAGGTCGGTGTCCGCAAGGGCAAGGCCTCCTATATGTCGCCCGAGCAGTGTCGAGCCGAGCCGCTCGATCGGCGCAGCGACGTGTTCGCCATCGGCATCTTGCTGTGGGAGCTGACGGTGATGCGCGGGCTGTTCCGAGCCGAGCACGAGCTGGGGGTGATGCACCTCATCACCAACGTGGAGATCCCCAGGCCGTCTTCGGTGATCCCCGACTATCCGCCGCAGCTCGAAGCGATCGTGATGCGGGCGCTGGCCCAAGATCGCGACCAGCGGTACCCGTCGGCGCGTGCCCTGCAGCAAGACCTCGCTGCGTTCGTCCGGGAGCAGCGGCTCGAGTCGAGCGCAGGGGCGGTCGCGTCGTTCATGCGCAGCATCTTTGGTCCGCAGCCTCTGCCGTGGGCTCCGGGAGGGATGCTCGAGCAGGCAAGGGCCTCGCCGTCACGCGCCCGTGTGGGTCACCCCCAGGCGGTGGTCGAGCCCCGGGCGATGGGTCCGGTGGCCTTGGACCCGCAGGAAGCCTCCAGCGAAGACGACGTCGAGTCACGGACCCAGGCCGGGCGACCGAGCTCCACCGTGGTGAGCGGGCAGCATGCGCCTTCACGTTCGTGGATCCCGGGTGTGGCCGCCTTGGTCGGTGTGGCTGCCCTCGCCGCGGGGGTGGGGGTCTGGGTGATGAGCGGGGACGCTGACGACCGAGCGTCGGTACCCGCCGCAGCGCCCCGTGCCGCCGTCGGGCCCGGGGTTCCGACCGCAGCCGCTCCCGAGGCGGCCGCCGGGTTGCCTGCGACGGCATGCCCCGAGGGCATGGCCGAGATTCCGGGTGGCGTGTTCTTCCAGGGGTCCGACGCCGATGATCCCGTGCTCGCTGCGGCCACGCCTGCGCACCGCGTGGAGGTGGCCTCGGTCTGTCTCGACATCCGCGAGGTCACCGTGGGGCAGTTCCATGCGTGCTCCCAGATCGGGGAGTGCAAGCGGCCGTTTCGCGTCAGTCGATCCACCTCGACGCCACCCCGGGGCAGGGCGGCCACGCGCGCGGCGTTCGACGGGCTGTGCAACGAGGCCAACGAGGGCGTCGACGACCATCCGGTCAACTGTATCACGTGGGCCCAGGCCGACGCGTATTGCCGCTGGCGTGGAGCCCGGCTTCCGACCGAGAGCGAGTGGGAGCGGGCCGCTCGTCACAGCGACGGCCGGACCCATGCGTGGGGCGATGCACCTCCGAGCCCCGAGCGGCTCAATGCGTGCGGCAGCGAGTGCCTGGCATGGTTCCGTCGGTCGGGCGTCGACCTGGCGGCCGGCCTGTTTCCCGCCAGCGATGGCCATGTGCAGACCTCCGCGGTGGGAGCGTTTCCAGATGGCCGAACCGCCAGCGGCCTCTACGATCTCGTAGGCAACGTCGCCGAGTGGACCGCCGATGCCCACGCCCCGTATCCCGGGAGCAGCGGGTCCGCGGTGGAGGGGGCGAGGGTCGTGCGTGGGGCTTCGTTCCACAGCAGCCAGGCCGGCGAAATCTACCCTGCGTTTCGTCGTGCCGTGGCCGCCGATGCCCACCCACACGACATCGGGTTTCGCTGCGCGGTCGAGCCCAGCCCGGCCGCGTCACCGCCGAGGTAGCGGCGAGGCGCGACGGCAGCTCGGGGCCCGCGGGATCCGAGGCGGTCGGCGTGTCGGGTCGCAGGACAGCGGTGGCCGCTCGAGCCGAGCCTGGGTGCGACGCGCCCTCGCTCGGTCAGAGCTTCAGCGCTTCGGGCCGCTTGGGTGCGATGCAGATCAGCCGGTCCCCCGTGTGCACGGTGGACGCGACCTCGGGGTTGAGCGAGACCTTGCCGTCGCGCTCCATGCCCATGGCCGCACACCCACGGTCTTCCAGCGCATCCCGGGCGACCTGGTAGGTCGTCTCGCCATCGAGCACCAGATCCACCATGTAGAAGTTCTGGCCCGAGGTGTTGTTGGTGGCCTCGCCGATCACCTTTTGCACCCCGGGATCGAGCAGCTCGTGCACCACCAGGTTGGTGGCCAGCGCGGTCAGGCACACCACCGCGTCGCACCCGGCCTTGTACAGCAGCTCGATGCGCTCGGGGTCGATGCACTCGGCGACGGTGAAGATGCCCGGGTGCAGGTGCTCCAGCGTCAGCGCGGCGGCGAGGTTGGCGTTGTCGGTACCGGGGTCGTTGGGATCCTGCGACAAGATGATCGCGAACCGGGCATGGTGGAAGTTGGCCCGTCCCAGTGTGCTCTCCTTGGAGGCGTCGCCCCGCACGAAGCGAACGCCCTCGTGGGCGAGGCTCTCGGGGAGTTCCTCCAGATCGGCGTCCACCAAGACCACGGGGCAGCCCGCGGTCTTGTCATCGGTGCGGAGCTCCTGGAGCACGGCCATCACACGGGCCACGCTGGGGTAGTGGATCACCAAGATGTGGTTGCGGACAACGGTGTCGGTCATGCCCTTGAGCTCTTTGGATCGCTCTTCGATGAGATAGGAGGCCAGTGTCGACAGCAGGTAGCCCAGGATGCTGATCCCGAACAACATCGTCGGTAGGCCGATGAGGTAGCGCCCGCCCCAGGTGGTGGGGAAGAAGTCGCCGTATCCCACCGTGGTCATGGTGACGAACGACCACCAGATCGCGTCGGCCCACTCGAGTTCCGGCTTGTCGGACAGCTCGAAGTACATGAAGCCCGACGACGAGAACGCCACG